>JALGWA010000050.1 GCA_025774425.1 bacterium | reverse complement strand
CATTGCCCGCCGCCATCCGCCAGGCGCTCGATGAGCACGCGGCCGGTGTCGGGGAAGTCCCGCCAGGACAGGCGGAGGGCGTCGCCTCCGTCACCGGCGACGTCGGAGACCGAGACGACCGGCGCCGCCGCGGCCGGCGCGGCGGCCGACAGCGCGATCAACGCGGCGGCCGACACCTGAGCGAGCGCACGGGCGGCTGTCGTCGAACCAAGAGGTCGAATGCGCACGTGGGACTCCGGAGGTTCTCAGTCTTCTATCAGCTCGACGTTGGCGCGTGGAATGACCGCCCGCGACCCGTCGTCGAACTCGACCTCGAGCACTCTGACCTTCGCTTCCGATTTGAGCACCTGCAGTTCAGGCGGCAGGGCGGTCACCTTGCCGATCGCCCCGAAATAGGGCTCCCTTATGACCCTGACCGGCGTGCCCACCGTGAGTCCGCTGGAGGACTCCTTGATGTCCTCGATCGTTCCCGCCGCGCCGTCCAGCGGGATCACGACCTCGGGCCTTATGACGCCGGCCCTGATCTGGGTCGCCCCGCTGACCGAAGTCTTCATTCCGTCCTTTGACTTCAGCAGATTGAACGTCTTCTCGGCCATGGTCATGCGCCCGAAGCCCTCGGTGACGACTATGGTCAGCCCGATCTCCTCCGACCCCGTGATCGCGACGCCGAGGTCATAGCCGAGGAGATTGCGGAGGTCCGAGTCCCCCATGCCGCCGGCGATGATGGCACTGACACCGACTTCCCTGGCCCTGTTTATCACGTCTATGGTGACGAGCGACCCGCCCAGCACCACGCTGCCCTCCATGTCGGGCGTTATCTGCTCCACGCGGAGAACCTCATCCGGCGCGGACGCCGCCACCTTCATCGGGCCGTGGGTCTCGCCGCCGACGCCGAAGATGCCTTGCACGAAGGAGGCGGCCGTCTCGACGAGAACGCCCTCGTCCTGGAACACCTCGACGACCTTGCCGTCGACGAAAGCATTGACCTCGACCGGGATCGCCTTCTCCCGGATGATCACCTGCCCCGTTATGCTCGATACGGACTCGATCGTGCCGCCGACGGGCATCTTGCACTGCGACTTGAACAGACCGAAGAAAGTCCTGGTCTCGGCTATCACCTCGCCCTCGTCCGCCCACTCCCCGAGTTTGACCGTCATGTGTCTTTCTATGTCTTCGGGAAGCACGCTGAGCTTGTTGGCGACGTTCATCGTCTGCACGTTGCCGGGAAGCTCCGTCCTGGCGACGACGTCTTCGGCCTTCACTTCGTCGCCTACGCTCACGAGAACGTCTCCCTTGAGCGGCAGCCGCCTCTCTTTCCTGAAAATCGTCCGACTAGAGACCTTGAGCCCGGGCGTGTACGCATGTGCCAATTCCAAACCCTCCGGCTGATGTCCAGCTCTTAAGGATAAACGTCAAGCGCCTTGTTCCACTCGGTCAGCCTGCGCACCCGCTCCTCCCTGTCCTCCGGGAGCACGAGAGGCCTGCCGCGACAGTCGATGATGACGCCGACCACACCGCCGCCGATTTCGGTGTGCACCTCTTTTCCATGTCCCAGCCCGACGTCGAAGCGGCGGGACGGCGAGATCGTCGCCTTGGCCTTCTCGCCGACCGCAAGCGGGACGACGGCCATCTCGCCGAAGTTCATCGACCTCTCCTCCACGGAGCCGTCGCCCTTCTCGATCTTGATGTCGAGGCAATGGGCGCCGTCCTTGGCGGTGCCCCTCGGCGCGATGCACGCGCCCAGTCTGATCAGGCAGTCCTTGTGGAAGACCTCGAGCGCGGCATCGGGATGGACCTGCGCGAGCACGCCGAGCTGCGGCATCATGAAGATCGAGTCCACGGCGAGCTGGGTGATCCCCTCCGGCCGGAAGCCGTCGATTATCATGAACGCGGCCTGCACTCTGCGCGGCGCGTGGGACAGCACCCCCCCGCTGCCGACCAGTATGTCGAGAGCCATCATGTCGACCAGCGTGCCCCCGCTCTCGGTCTGCTCGAAGGTATCGGAGATCGTGCGCTCCTGCTGTACGCCCTTGAGCCCGACCGCGAGGAGCTTATGCTGCTCGAACGCGAGCCTGAGGGCCTCCCTGGCCATGGCCTGTTCGATCATGAGGTCCTCGAGCGTCTGGGGAATCGTCGTAGGTCTTATCATCTTGTTCTTGACACGGTTCCTGAGATCGGCCTCGTCGACCTCGAAGGGCACCCACCTCAAGATGTTGGGAACCGTCGCTTCGGCCAGCACGTTGGAAATCGAGTAGCTCATGCCCAGGTTGGCGCTCACGGTCCTGTTGAAGACCTCGCCGAACACCGAGAAGACATCCGTCGTGGCGCCGCCGATATCGACTCCTACGACGTCGATCTTCTCCTCCCTTGCGATCAGCTGCATGATGGAACCGACCGCCGCCGGCGTCGGCATCACAGGCACCGGTGTCCACTCGAGGAGCTTGCCGTAGCCGGGAGCCTGTTTCATGACATGCTCGAGGAACTGCTCCTGTATCTTGAGGCGCGCGGGCTGCAGGTTCTCCCTCTCGAGGACGGGCCTCAAGTTCTCCGTGATCACGAGGCTCGTCTTGTCCTCCAGCCTCTCCTTGACGATCTCCCTGGCGTCGACATTGCCCGCGTATATGACGGGAAGCTCGTAGCCGATGCCGAGACGGGGCCTCGGGTCGGCCGCGGCCACGAGCTCGGCGAGCTCGGCGACGTGGGTGGTCGTCCCGCCGTCGATGCCGCCGGACAGGAGGATCATGTCGGGCCTGAGGGAGCGCACGCGCTGGATTCTCTCGTGCGGCTGCCGCCTGTCGTTGGAAGCGATGACGTCCATGACGATCGCCCCCGCGCCGAGAGCGGCGCGCTGGGCGCTCTCGGCGGTCATCTCCTTGACTACACCGGCGACCATCATCTGCAGGCCCCCGCCGGCGGATGACGTCGATACGTAGAGGTCCACACCCTCGTCCCCGTCCTTCGGCGACAGTATGCGCTCGTCCCTCAAGAACGTCCGGCCGGTCAGGTCCTCGACCTCCGCGACCGCATTGAGGACTCCTCTCGTCACATCCTCGAAGGGCGCCTCGACGGTGGTCGGAGCCTCGCCCCTGACGATCAGCCTGTACTCGTCCCCCACCTTCTCGATGAGGATCGCCTTGGTGGTCGTGCTGCCGCAGTCGGTAGCGATTATGCTCTGGATTTTCCCGGGATCTATGCTCACCTGTGCCACCTCGTCCTATCTGCCACCGGTTTTCCCTTCTTCTTTCCGCGCTTTCTTCCGGCGCTTCTCCTCGTTCTCGCTCCTTCTGAGGTCCTCCTCCAGATCCTCGATCCGGCGGAGAAGTCTCTCCCAGTTGTCCCTGTTCTCCATGAGGAAGGCAAATCTCTGGTATTGCCTGAAGTTGAAAAGCGTCTGGACAAAGGGCTCCAAGAAGACTAACAACTGACCGCCCAGGAACGCAAGAGGTTTGCTCGACTCCAGGAGGAAAATCGCCGGTACGCTGAGCCTCATATCGACGACTTTCCGGGCCACTTTCGCGACGAGCTCCTCGTCCTCTTCGGTGAAGCGTTCATCGAAAGGGTGTTCAGCAGCCGCTCCCGGAGCCGGTTGCTCCATCGAGCTTCTTCGCGACAAAGGCCACCACTTCATCTCTCTCGCTCCCGTAAAGCAGCCTTATCGAACGGAACGGCTCCAGCCTTGTCTTCTTCTCGAAAGGCGAAAGCGTGATTCCCTTCGCGTCGGCGTGATATCTCTTGAAGTAAGACCACCTCTTCGCCCGAGCCTGTACGTCGTTCTCGTGAAGTAACTGAAGAGCGACGCCGCCAGCAAGGCCACGGCCAGCACGGCGAGGAACGGATCCCTGAAGGCCGCGTAGACGACGGTCCCAGCCGCCGCGATCACGGCCACGACCGCGGCCGAGCGCATGAGGTTCTCCTTGAACGGGAAGACGCTCCACTCGAGGACGTCGTCCCCGCCGCGGTCATCGTCACTGTGCGACATCCAGGTTCCTCGCCGCCTCCGCCTCGTCCACCCTGCGCACGGGCGCGTCATGCGGCGCGCCGAGGACGAGGCCGGGGTCGGTCTCAATCTCCTCACATATCCTGATCAGCGCGTCGGCGAAACCGTCGAGGGCGGCCTTCGACTCCGTCTCGGTCGGTTCTATCATCAAAGCTTCCTCGACGATCAGCGGAAAGTAAACCGTCGGCGGATGGAAGCCGTAATCCATGAGCCGTTTGGCGATGTCATTCGTGCGGACGCCCTTCGGCCGGAACGCCTTGCCCGACGCGACGAACTCGTGCTTACACCGGTCTCCGTACGGCACGTCGAAGCGGTCCTTTATCCTCGCCAGCAGATAGTTTGCGTTGATCAAGGCGTCCTCGGCGACGCGCCTCATGCCTTCGGGGCCCATCATCAGCACGTAGCAGTACGCCCTGACCATGACGGCGAAGTTGCCGTAGAAAGTGTGCACCCTGCCCACCGACTCGGGGCGGTCCCAGGACAGCCGGTAGACACCGTCCCGCTCGCATACATAGGGTACCGGCAGGAAGGGCACGAGGCGCTCCTTGACGAGAACGGGGCCGGAACCGGGCCCGCCGCCCCCGTGGGGAGTCGAGAAGGTCTTGTGGAGGTTCAGATGCATGACGTCCACGCCGAAGTCCCCCGGCCGGGATATGCCCAGCAGGGCGTTCATGTTGGCCCCGTCCATGTAGACCAGGCCGCCGCCGGCGTGCACGACGTCGGCGACTTCGCATATGTGCGTCTCGAAGAGGCCGAGCGTGTTGGGATTGGTGATCATTATCGCCGCGACCTCATCGTCCATGAAATCCCCCACGACGGCCGGGTCGATGCGGCCGTCGGCGCCTGAAGGAACCTCGACCGCCTCGTAGCCCGCGACCGTGACGCTCGCGGGGTTGGTGCCGTGCGCCGAATCGGGAATCAGCACCTTCTTCCTTCCCGCACCCTGCGCGGCGTGGTATGCGCGCACCATGAGCATTCCAGTCAGCTCGCCGTGGGCGCCCGCGGCCGGAGCCATGGTGACATCGTCCATGCCCGTGATCTCGCAAAGCTGCCTGCCCAGCCCGTGTATCACGGCGAGTGCGCCCTGCGCCGCCTCATCCGGCGCCATCGGGTGCAGGTCCGAGAAGCCCGGGAGCCCCGAGGCCCGGCCCCCCGCCTTGGGATTGTACTTCATCGTGCATGAGCCGAGGGGATAAAAGTCCCTGTCGACATGGTGATTGAGCACCGAGAGATTCACGAAGTGCCTGGCTATCTCCGGCTCCGAAACCTCGGGAAGGCCCACGGGACCGTCCCTCAGCAGCCCGGCGGGGAACACCCGCGCGGGGTCGACCGTCTCGACGTCCGGCCGCGGCAGGGAACAGGCCCGCTTGCCCGGCTCGCTCCTGTCCAGCATGGTCGTTCCCGGAATCATGCGTCTGCGCCTCCCCCCGCGGCCCTCTCCACCAGGGAGACGAGAGCGTCGATCTCCTCGACGGTCCTCTTCTCCGTCAAGGCCACGAGCAGGCAGTCGCCGAGGTCGGGATAGAACCTCCCGAGCGGCACGCCCGCCAGTATGCCTTGCTCGAGCGCGCTTCGGACGAACTCCTCGGCGTCGACCGTGAGGTCGACCACGAACTCCCGGAAGAAGGGCCCGGTGAAGCGCCGCCTGACTCCCCCTGCCTCGAGCCGGCGCGCCGCATACGAGGCCAGCGAGAGACAGGTCTCCCCGAGTTCCCTGAGGCCCCTCTCGCCGAGCCAGGACAGATACACGGTTGCGCAGAGCGCGTTCAGCGCCTGGTTCGTGCAGATGTTCGACGTCGCGCGCGCGCGCCTTATGTGCTGCTCCCTGGTCTGGAGCGTCAGGCAGAAACACGGTCCGCCGTCGGCGTCGACCGTCCTCCCGACTATCCTGCCGGGAAGCCTCCTCATGTACTTCCTCGTCGTCGCCATGAATCCCAGGTTGGGTCCGCCGTAGTTCATGGGGTTCCCGAGCCCCTGGCCCTCCCCCACCACGATGTCGGCGCCGAAGGCCGATGGCGGGGCGAGAATCCCCAGCGAAACCGGATCGACCGATACCACGAAGACGACGCCCCTCTCCTTCGCGGCCCGCCCGATCGCTTCCAGATCCTCCACGACGCCGAAGAAGTTGGGATTCTCGACGATGACGCAGCCGGTCTCGTCGTCGATGAGGGAGGCGACCTCCTCCGCCCGGGTGAGGCCGTCCTCTCTGCCCGTGGTGACCACGGCCGCGTCCCCGCCGCCCAGATAGGTCTCGACCACGGCCATGCGCATGGGATTGATGCAGCCGCTCGCGACGACCTTGGTCTTTCCGGAGATCGAAAGCGCCATGAGAACAGCCTCGGCCATCGCAGTCGCGCCGTCGTAAAGCGAAGCGTTCGAGATCTCCATCCCGGTCATCCTCGCGATGAGCGACTGGAACTCGTATATCGCCTGAAGGGTGCCCTGGCTTATCTCCGCCTGGTACGGGGTGTAGGCCGTCGAGAATTCGGGGCGCGACGCGATCTCCGTGACGATGCCGGGAACGTAGTGGTCGTAGGAGCCCGCGCCCATGTAGCATGCGTACTTGTCCGACGATGCGTTGAGGCCCGCCAGGCGGGCCAGCAACCTGCAGGCCTCGAACTCCGAGAGCGCCGGGTCCAGAGCGAGGGAACCGTCCATGCGGATCTCCTCGGGTATGTCGTCCAGCAGGTCCTCGAACCTCCGGGCGCCGGCCGCCCGGAGCATCTCGTCCCTGTCGGCGTCGGTGTTGGGGAAGTAACCCGCTCCACTCATCCGGCGATCATCCCCTTGTAGTCGGCGGCCTTGAGGAGCCCGTCGAGCTCGCTCGTGTCGCTCATCTTGATCTTGACCATCCATCCGTCGCCGTAAGGTGATTCCTTTATCTTCTCGGGAGAGGCGGCGACGTCGCCGTTGACCTCCGTGACCTCACCCGAGACGGGGCAGATGATGTCGCTGACCGCCTTGACGGCTTCGACGGTCCCCAGGGGCGTCGAGGCCGTCATCCTGGCGCCGACCTCGGGAAGCTCGACATAGACGATGTCGCCCAGCTGGTCCTGAGCGTAATCCGTGATGCCGACGGTGGCGATGTCGCCGTCGACCCTGACCCACTCATGATCCTTGGTATAAAGGAGTTCCTCCGGCACTTGCATCGACTGCTCCTTTCCGGCCGAATCCTACTTGTGCGAGGCCCCCTTGTAGAAGGGACCTTTCACGTATTCCGCTCTTACCCTTTCCCCCCTTATCTCTATGCTGAAATCCGCTCCCTTGCCGGCGTGCCGCGCCGCAACATAGGCAAGGGCGATCCCGCATCCGAGTGTCGGCGAGAAGCCGCCGCTCGTGACCACCCCGGTCTCCTCGCTCCCCGCGTACACCTTGAACCCCGGCCTGGGGAAGCGTCTCCCCTCCGTCTTGAGCCCTACTAGTCTTCTCTTGAGACCTTCCCGCTTCTGCCTGGCGAGCGCCTCGCGGCCGACGAAATCCCCCTTGTCCATCTTGACGATCCAGGCCAGGCCCGCCTCGAGCGGCGTCGTCGTCTCGTCCATGTCGCTGCCGTGGAGCCGGAAGGCCATCTCCAGCCTCAGCGTATCCCTCGCGCCGAGCCCGCACGGAACGGGCCGGGCGGCGCTTTCGAGGACGGCCCTCCAGATCTCCGGCGCCCGCGCCGCTTCCGTGTATATTTCGAAGCCGTCCTCGCCCGTGTAGCCCGTCCTCGAGACGAAGCAAGGCACCCCGGCGATCCCGGAGTCCATCGAGTGATAGTAGCCAAGACCCGAAACGTCTCCGTCGGCGAGAGGCGCGACGACGCGCTCCGCCTCGGGACCCTGCACGGCGATCTGCCCGACGGCGTCGGATACGTTCTCTATCCGGACGCCGCCCTCGAGCCGTCCACTCAGCCATTCGAAGTCCCTGGCCGTGTTGGCCGCGTTGACGACCAGCAGATAGTCCGTCGCCCTCCTGTAGACCACGAGGTCGTCGATGACGCCCCCGCCCTCGTTCAGGATGGCGCTGTACTGCGCCTGGTAGGGTTCGAGCGCCGAGACGTCGTTGGTCGTGACCGAGTTGAGGTAGTCCGGGGCTCCGTCCCCGGAGACGGTGAACTCGCCCATGTGCGAGACATCGAAGACGCCGACGTTTTCTCTGACCGCGCGGTGTTCATCGACTATGCCGCCGTACTGTATCGGCATCCGGAAGCCGGCGAACTCGACCATCTTCGCGCCGAGTCCGACGTGCTCGTCGTACAGAGGTGTTTTCCTTGGATTCAACTGCATTCCTCCCGACTGGACTACGGAATACTAACCCGCCGCCTTCCGTTTTTCAAGTCGATAGGTCCTCGCCTCGCCGCGGAATATGCGCCTCAATACCCTGCCTGTATATGAGTCCCTGCACCGCGCCACCTCCTCCGGCGTCCCCGCGGCGACGACACGGCCGCCTTCGTCCCCGCCTTCGGGTCCGAGGTCTATCACGCGGTCGGCCACCTTGATGCAGTCGGGATTGTGCTCTATGATGACGACCGTGTTCCCCATGTCGACGAGCCGGTTGAGCACTCCGAGCAGCATCAGTGTGTCCTCGAAGTGGAGCCCGGTCGTCGGCTCGTCAAGTATGTACAGCGTGTTGCCTGTACTGGTCTTCGAAAGCTCCTTGGAGAGTTTCACGCGCTGCGCCTCGCCGCCGGAGAGCGTGGTCGCGCGTTGGCCGAGCTCTATGTAGCCGAGACCGACGGCGTAGAGGGTGTCCAGCTTCTTCTTCACGGCCGGGATGTTCTCGAAGAACTCCCTGGCCTCGGCTACGGTCATGGCGAGCACGTCGGCGATGTTCCTGCCCCGGTAGCGGATCTCCAGGGTCTCGCGGTCGTAGCGCTTGCCCTTGCAGACGTCGCACCTCACGTACACGTCCGGCAGGAAGTGCATTTCGATCTTCATCACGCCGTCACCGCGGCACGCCTCGCAGCGCCCGCCCTTGACGTTGAAACTGAACCTCCCCGGCGCATAGCCCCGCACCCTCGCCTCCGGCACCCGGCTGAAGACCTCGCGTATGGGGGTGAAAGCCCCGGTGTAGGTCGCCGGGTTGGACCGCGGCGTCCTCCCGATCGGCGACTGGTCGATGGCGATGACCTTGTCTATGTGCTCGACTCCCTCGATTGCGTCATGCTCGCCGGGCTCCGTCCTCGCCGAGTAGAAGCGCCGGGCGAGGGCGCGGTAGAGTATCTCGTTTACCAGGGTGCTCTTGCCCGAGCCCGAAACACCGGTCACGCAAGTGAACGTGCCCAGTTCTATGGCGACGTCGATGTTCTTGAGGTTGTGCTGCCGCGCTCCCCTTATGACGAGGCGCTCGCCGTTTCCCCGCCTGCGGCGGTCGGGAGTGGGGATCCTCCTTGCGCCCTTTAAGTACTGCCCGGTGAGCGAGACCGGGTTCCTCGTGATCTCCTCGGGACTGCCGGCGGCGACGACGCGCCCGCCGTCCTTGCCGGCGCCCGGGCCCAGGTCGATGACGTAGTCCGCGGCCGATATGGTGTCCCTGTCATGCTCGACGACGATCACGGTGTTGCCCATCCCCCGCAGCCGCCTCAGCGTGCCCAGGAGCCGCCTGTTGTCGCGCATGTGGAGGCCGATGCTGGGCTCGTCGAGGACGTAGAGAACCCCGACCAGGCTCGAACCTATCTGGGTGGCGATCCTGATCCGCTGGGACTCCCCCCCTGCGAGGGTCGAGGCCCGGCGGTCCAGAGTGAGGTAGGAGAGGCCGACGTCCTGCATGAACTTCAAGCGGTCCATGATCTCCTTGAGGATCGGCGTCGCGACCGTATCGGCCCTGCCCTCGAAGCGGAGTCCCCCGAAGAACTCCAGGCCGGCCCTCACCGAAAGCGCCGCGACTTCCGCGATGGACCTGCCGCCGACCTCGACGGCGAGGCTCTCAGGCCTCAGGCGGGCCCCGCCGCAGGCCGGACACGGCCTCATCGCCATGAAGCGGCCTATCCAGGCTCTCACCTCGTCGGACGAGGTCCCGAGGAAACGCCTTTCGAGGTTCGGTATCACGCCCTCGAAAGGCGAGGCGTACGTGCGGCCCCTTCGGCCGCGCCCGAGACGGAATTCCACCTCCTCGTCGCCGGTTCCGCGGAGGAGCACTCTTTGCCGGGCCGTGCTCAGCCGGCCGAAGGGCTCGTCCAGGTCGATGCCGTAGCGCTCCGCCACCGCCTCCACCATCGACCACGTCATGTTGTCGCGCTTCCTGCCCCAGGGCGCCACCGCCCCGTCCCTCAAGGAGATCGAGGGGTCGGGCACGACGAGAGCGGGGTCCACCTCGAGCCGCCTGCCTATGCCGTCGCATGTCCGGCACGCTCCGTAGGGGCTGTTGAAGGAGAACATCCTCGGGGAGATCTCGGGGAAACTGACGCCGCAGTCGATGCACGCGAAACGGCGGCTCATCACGATCTCCTTGCCGCGCCCGACGAGAACGTTGACCACGCCGCCCCCCGCCTTGAGCGCCGTCTCTATGGAGTCGGCCAGGCGCCAGCGCAGATCCGGCCCCACCCTGAGCCTGTCGACGACGACTTCGATAGTGTGCTTCTTGTGGCGCGCGAGAGTCATCCTGCGGTCGAGATCGACGATCCTCCCGTCCACCCTTGCCCGGACGAAACCCTGTTTCCGCGCCTTCTCGATGATCGCGCGGTGATGTCCCTTCCTCCCGCGCACCAGGGGCGCCATGATGTGGACGGGCGTGCCCTCTTCCAGCTCGAGCAGCCTGTCGACCATCGCATCCGGCGTCTGGCGCGTTATCTCCCTGCCGCATGCGGGACAATGCGGCACGCCTACACGCGCGAAGAGCAGGCGCATGTAGTCGTAGACTTCCGTGATCGTGCCGACCGTAGACCGCGGGTTGGTTCCAGCCGTACGCTGCTCGATGCTTATCGCCGGGGACAGGCCTTCGATGTAGTCGACATCCGGCTTCTCCATCTGCCCGAGGAACTGGTGCGCATAAGTCGAAAGTGATTCGACGTACCTGCGCTGGCCCTCGGCGTATATGGTATCGAAGGCGAGCGATGACTTGCCCGAACCACTCAGGCCCGTGATCACCGTGATCTTGTCGCGCGGAATCCTGACGTCTATCGACTTGAGATTGTGCTCACGGGCGCCCTTGACGACGATGTAACCACCCGGCATCAGCCCCCCCCGGCCAACTAGGTGAGCCTCTCGTACGAAGCCGCGCCCCAGGTTGATTCGCGGCCGAAAACCGCGACGTTCTCCTCGTATATGAGCCTCGCCCCTTCGGTGAGCCCCGCGCTTTCGCACTCGACTCCCGCCCTGTAGCGCGCCGTCCCGGCCCAGGCCTCCTGCCCGGGATAGAGGTAGGCGGTTCTCATGA
>JALGWA010000049.1 GCA_025774425.1 bacterium | reverse complement strand
TGTGATTCTCACGGTGAAGATACTGGGGCAGAGGGGCTTCTACGTCGCCCAGTTCTACATGTTCACGCCGGCCGCCGCGGCCGCGCTGGCCCGGCTGTTCTTCTACGAGGGCCGCTTCTCAGACGCCCGCCTGGGGCTCGGCCCCCTCGGGCGTTACGCCCGCATCTACGGTCTCACCCTGGGCGTCGCGGCCGCGTGCTATCTGGCCTACTGGCTCCTGGGAGCCGTCTCCTGGGACCTCACCGGCGACACCTTCCTCGAGACTCTCGCCTCCCAGATGCAGGCGGCCGGAAAGGACATCAACGACCTCCCCATGGGTCTCACGCCCAAGATGATGCTGGTGCTCTTCGCCGTGGGCGGCCTCACGGTGTTCAACATACCCTTCACGGTGAGCGGATTCGGCGAGGAGTTCGGGTGGCGGGGATACATGCTGCCCCTCGTCTACCGGCTCACGAGCCCGCGCAAGGCCTTCCTCGTCTGCGGCCTCGTCTGGTTCGCGTGGCATACGCCGCTCGTGCTCGTGCTTCCTCAGACGCGGCACATGACCGCCGCCGAAAACATCGCCGATGTCGCCGTCCTCGCAGCCGGATCGGTTGCGACATTCGTCTTCCTCGCATACATCTTCGCCGAATCGCGCAGTATCTGGGCGGCCTCGTTCGCGCATGCGGTTCTCAACAACGCCTCGCGTTCGCTGGCCTACTTCGCCGCGGTGGAGAACCAGCTTCTCGCCGATCTCGCCCTGACCGGGGTCATGGCGGCCGTCGTGCTCGCACTCGGTGTCTCGGGACGGCTGCGGGTCTTCCGCGACTTCTTCCAGGGTCCCGGGCCGGGAGCGGGTCCGGAGGGAACGGCCGATGCGCACGGGCCGCCGGGCGCATCCCGGCCCCCCGCGGAGGGACAGGCCCGGTGAACATGCGTTTCCCCGGCGCGGATTTCATCCGCGCGGGGGCGCGAAAGGGCCCCAAACGCAAAAAAGAAAGGGCCCCCTGCGGGGCCCTTCCCCTGTGAAATCGCGGACGGCCCCGGTCGGGGCCGCTCCGCGCATGGTTCTACCAGGACGACCTTCTCGAGTCGCCGCGGTCGTTACGAGGCTTGGCCTCGTTGACGTTGATCTCGCGACCCTTGAGGTTGGTGCCGTTGAGGGCGCCCATGGCCGAGCGCGCCTCGTCTTCCACGGGCATCTCCACGAAGCCGAAGCCCCTGGACTTGCCGGTGTACTTGTCGGTGATCAGGTTCGCGCTTGCGACCTGGCCGTGAGCCTCGAAGGCTTCCTTAAGATCTTCCTGTGTCACTTCCCATGACAGATTTCCAACGTAGATATTCATTTCCTATCTCCCGTTTGTTTCGAACAGTCGAGCAATGCCGGATTTGACTTGAGCCTGAATGGAATCACGCAACCAGCCGCTTCTCGAGGGAATCCAAGGGGTTCTCAGCAGTTCCGAGCGCAGATCTGTTCAAGTGGACCTAGTTTCCAATACTTCGTTATTCATTCTGTTTACTTCTGATGTCCCAGGTTTGAGACCAGTCACCTCCGAACTCTCAAAACCCGCCTGTTAAAACGCCATGCGGCTGTTCGACCACGGCCGGTTCTGTCAGCGCAATCATGTTGCCCGCAGTCCGTGGTCATGTCAACTTAACAGGAGCTTCGGCAGAAGTCAAGCGGAAACGAGGTTTTTCTTTTCCGGGGCCCCCTGGAGTTCCCGCGCGCGCCGGTGCTGCGTGACGATCTGCGCCACAAGGAGCCCCACGAACATGCCATGCCTTATCCAGATACTCGCCCAGTGCGTGTCGACGAAGAACTCGATGTTGGCGACGAGGAGAAAGGCGCAGCACAGCACGAAAGCCGCGAGCGGCCCGTAGCACAGAAAGAGCAACGGAAAGACCCAGAACACGAAATAGCTCGACACCCCCTTGGAGAAGATGAGGAGGAGGAGCACGAGGCACAACGCCTGCCGGGCGGCCGACGCGCCCGCGGGCCCCGCCCGCTTCCACCGCCACACCATGTAGGCCGATATCGAAAGGGCGGTCAGCCAGCCGAGCCAGGCATAGGGCCGGGCCTCGCTCCTGAAGGGCTCGACGAGCAACTTGGGGTTGGGAATGGGCGGGAACTTGACCGTGGGATAGTGCCAGACGGTCTCCCACCCGTCGCGGGACGCCGTGAAGTTGTACCACGAGACGAGCGGCTCGGTGCTTCGGAAGAGATAGGGTGCGAGGATCGCCGCGCAAACGGCGGCGAAAGCCGCGACGTAGACGATCTTCCGTTTCATCTCCAGCGAGAACAGCGCGACGAGCAACAGGACGCCCGGAAACATCTTGGTCATGAAGCCCGCGCCGCAGAGGGCGCCCGAGAGCGCGACCCTGTTCTTCACGAGGAAGTACAAGGAGAGGAGCATCAGGACCATGGGAAGGTAGTCGAACTGGTCCATGTAGAGCCCTATGGTCAACCTGCTCGCCCAGGTCGCGCTCACGAGCGCGAAGCCGAACGCCGCGGTCAGCGCCCTCTCCCGCCCCTCCATCTCGAGCAGCCTGAAGACGACGTAGGCGATCGATGCGATCCCGGCGAGGTTGAGAATCTTCCAGAAGTTGATGAAACCCGCGATCCCGGTCTGGAACGCCGTGAGGAGATAGAGCAGCGCGTGGAAGACGGGCGGGTACGGCGTCCACACATTGAAGAAGCCTCTCTCGTGCATGGCCGCGCCGACGTCGAAGTACCAGCGCAGGTTGCCGTAGGTATGATCCGCGCGCGCGAACTTTCCCAGGAGTTCCTGGAGGAGAACGAAGAGCACGACCATCGCGGTCAGCCGGACGACCGTGTGGATCCTGCCCGCCCGGCGCGGCCTCTTGATCACCATGCATGCACCCTCAACTACTGACGCCGGCTTTCCATATTAGCCCAAGGCGGCGCCCGGCGGCAACCCGGAACCCGAACGAGCGGCGCGACCACCGGCACGGCGCGCGCAATCATGTTGAATGATGCCTCCCCATGTGATATACTGCAGAGCGACGGAGACATACATCCGGCGTGCGGGGAGCATGCATCCTGAAGGCATGCCGGGCCGGGTACCGGAGCTCCAGGGACGCCGCCGGCAGCCCACGCCGCGGACGGCAACAAACATACGGAAGGGAGGTGATGCGGCTCCAGGAGGCTAACGCTTTTCCATGCCGGGTCCCCTTCGCGGACCCAATACTCGAGGAGGCTCAAGCGATGAAGAGATCCATGATACTGGCGGCCGCCGTGCTCGTCCTGGCATGGGCGTCCTGGTCCTATGCGGACTGCTGGTGCGGCAACGGCTACAACGACCCCTCGACCAACTTCGTCGAGGCGCAAGTCTGGCCGGGAGACAACCATGTCAACACCGCGATGACTTTCATCTACACGACGGACGGGTCGGACCCGTACACGTCCGGTACCGCCGTAAGCGAGCCCGGCACCTTCTACCAGTTCGCCGGCAACAACGACTGGTTCCAGGCCTGGCTCACGGCCAACAACGGCGACCTCGTGAAGTGGTTCGCCCGCGGTACGAGCGCGGACGGGAGCGTATGCGATTCCGAGATGTACGAGTTCACCTCGGGCATCACGCCGCCCCCGCCCCCGCCCAACCTGGTGGGCGACTGCGAGAACGAGCTCGGAGTCGGCGCCGACTGGCAGAACGGCGACGACATGACCAAGATGTACGATCCCGACGAGGACGGAATATACGAGGTGACGCTGACGGCGACCGCCGACTTCGCCTACGGCGGAGGCGCGGGCTACCAGGTCGTCGGCGAGATCGGCTCGTGGAGCCCGCAGTACCCGGGCGACTCCAACATACACATCGGCTTCACTACAGGCGAGGAGATCACCTTCTACCTGGACACCAACGAGGCCCCGGGCTGGTCGCCTTTCGCCAACGCCGTCTACGACAGCAAACTCATCGGCACGACGCACACCTGGGCGGCGGTGGGCGACTGGCAGGGCTGGGACCCCTCCAGTTCCGAGACCGAGATGATGGACATGGGCGGCGGAATATACGTCCATGAGCATTACTTCGCCCCGGGCGAGGGCGGCACGTACCAGTTCAAGTGCGCAGCCGACGACGGCTGGGACCTCCAGTGCGGCGTCAACGGCTACGGCAGCAACTGCGCGACCTGGGAGTTCACGGTCGCCGACGGCGAGTGCGTGTCGTTCTACCTCGACTCCAACAGCGGCCGTATCAAGGTCGAGGTGACAGGCCCCTCCGCCACCGAGGACGGCACCTGGGGTTCGATCAAAGCGCAGTACAAGTAGGCCCCGACCTGCTCTTACACAGGTAGGCGAGTCGAAGCCCCGCCGGCGCCCGGCCGGCGGGGTTTCCTTCACAACCGCGGCTCCCGACCGGGCCGCCGGGCGACACCCAAGCCACCGGCCGTCCCCCCCCCGACAGAAGAGTACTTGACATCAGGCAGCGGCCTGGTATAATGTCTACTAATGGAATCGGAATAGTAGTCTTTGACAGCGTAAGTCAAGGGGATAATCGAGATGAAGCTTTCCACCAAGGGGCGGTACGCGACGCGCCTCATGCTGGACCTCGCTCTCCATCGCGCCGATGGCCTCGTCCTGCTCAAGGACATCGCCGCCCGCCAGGCGATCTCCGGGAAATACCTCGGCCACCTGATTCTCTCGCTCAAGGCCGCTGGGCTCGTCAACTCGAGCCGCGGCGCCCACGGGGGTTACAGCCTGACCAGACCGCCGGCCGACATCACCCTCGCGGAGATACTCCGTGCCGTCGAGGGCGATCTCGCCCTCGTCGAGTGCGTCGCAGCACCGGGGATATGCAACCGCTCCGACTCCTGCGCCACGCGCGACATCTGGGCGCTCGTCAGCGAGAACATCACCGACACCCTGGGTTCGGTCACACTCGAGGACCTCATACGCCGCCAGAAGCAGAAGGCCGACGAGCGGGCCCCGACGTGGGTGATCTAGGAGATGAAGGCGCTCGCCCTGCTGTCAGGCGGACTGGGCAGCACGCTGGCGATGAGGGTGATGCTCGAGCAGGACGTCGACCTGGCGGCGGTAAGTTTCGTGACACCCTTCTGCCACTGCAGCCGCGGCAAGGGCTGCGGCGCCGAGGCCCGGAGGGCCGCGGACGGCATGGGCGAAGACCTCGTGGTCCGCGACATCGGCCGCGAGTTCCTCGAATGCGTCAAGAATCCCAGGCACGGCTACGGCAGGAATCTCAACCCCTGCATCGACTGCCGCATCCTGATGCACCGGGAAGCGCGCTCGCTCATGGCCGAGGTCGGCGCGTCCTTCGTAGTCACCGGGGAGGTCCTGGGGCAGAGGCCAATGTCCCAGCACCGGGCCGCCCTCAGGACCATCGAGAGGGAAAGCGGGCTGGAGGGTCTCGTGCTGCGCCCCCTCTCGGCGCGCCTGCTCCCGCCCACGGTCCCCGAGAGGGAGGGCTGGGTGAACCGGGATAGGCTCCTCGAGATCAGCGGCCGGTCCAGGAGGCGGCAGATGTCCCTGGCCGCCCTGTTCGACATCGCGGACTACCCCTGTCCCGCAGGCGGCTGCCTTCTGACCGACGCGGCCTTCTGCGCGAAGCTCGCCGACTTGATGTCGCATTCGGGAGTCGAGGTCGAGGACATCCCGTGGCTGAAGCTCGGCAGGCATTTCAGGCTGTCGCCCCGCGCCAAGCTCGTCGTCGGCCGGAACGAACGCGAGAACGCTGCGCTCGACGCCACTTCGAAAACCGGCGACCTGCGCTTCGAGCCGGCGGAGGTGATGGGGCCGGTCGGCATCGGAAGGGGCAGGTTCGACGCGGCCGGGGTCGCGACGGCCGCGGCGATCGTCGCGCGCTACTGCGATGCACCGGCCGAAGGCGGCGTGAGGATTTCCACCCGGACGCTCCCGCACGGGCCGGCGGAGAGCGTCGACGTCACGCCGATGCGCATCCCCGAGATCGATGAGTTCCGTATACAGCAAGGGAGGACATGATGGCGAGAATAGCAGACGACGTCACCGGGCTCGTGGGTAATACACCCCTGGTCCGGCTCAACCGGCTGGCGGAGGGGGCCGGGGCCACGGTGGTGGCCAAGCTGGAGAGCTTCAATCCGCTCTCCAGCGTCAAGGACAGGATCGGCGTGAGCATGATCCAGGCCGCGGAGAAGGCCGGCCTGATCACCGGGGACACCGTGATCCTCGAACCGACGAGCGGCAACACGGGAATCGCACTGGCCTTCGCCTGCGCCGCCAAGGGCTACAACCTCACCCTGACCATGCCCGATACCATGAGCCTCGAAAGGCGGAACCTCCTCAAGGCCTTCGGGGCGACGCTCGTTCTCACGCCGGGCGAGGAGGGGATGCCCGGCGCGATAAGGAAGGCCGAGGAACTGGCTGCGGCCGACTCCAAGTATTTCGTTCCGCAGCAGTTCAAGAATCCGGCGAATCCCGAGATCCACCGCAGGACCACCGCGGAGGAGATCTGGAAGGACACCGACGGTGAGGTCGACGTCCTCGTCGCGGGCGTAGGCACCGGGGGCACGATAACGGGGGTAGCCGCCGTGATCAAGAAGCGGAAACCAAGCTTCAAGGCCATAGCCGTCGAGCCCGTGGAATCGCACGTCCTGTCGGGCGGGGCGGCCGGCCCGCACAAGATACAAGGCATAGGAGCCGGGTTCGTCCCCGACGTGCTCGACATGGACCTCGTAGACGAGATAATCCAGGTGAGCAGCGCGGAGGCCGCGGAGATGACCAGGCGACTCGCGCGCGAAGAAGGGTTGCTCGCCGGCATCTCATCGGGCGCGGCGACACGCGCGGCGATCGACGTGGCGGCGCGGGACGAGAACGACGGGAAGCTCATCGTCGTGGTGCTTCCGGATACAGGGGAGCGCTACCTCTCCACGGAGGTCTTCACGGGGGAGTAACCCATGGAGCAAGCGGCCGAGCGGCATCGGAAACTGGCGCGCCTGAAGGCGACTCTCGCCGGGATGAAGAGCGCAGTCGTCGCGTACTCCGGCGGCGTGGACAGCACCTTCCTCGTCAAGGTCACCCACGACGTGCTCGGGGACGGGGTGCTCGCGGTGACGGCGCGATCCGCGACCTACCCTTCGGTCGAGATGGATGCGGCCCGGCAGGCGGCCCGCGACCTCGGCGTGAGGCACATCACCATCGAAACCGACGAGCTCGCCGACCCCAAGTTCGTGCGCAACGCTCCGGACAGGTGCTACTGGTGCAAGCGGGAGCTGTTCGCAAGACTCATGTCCCTGGCCCGCGAACACGGCATGGCGCACGTCGTGGACGGATCGAACGCCGACGACACCGGCGACTTCCGCCCTGGAATGAGGGCCGCCTGGGAGCTCGGCGTGAGAAGCGTGCTCAGCGAAGCGGGCCTCACGAAGAAGGACATTCGTGCGCTCTCGGCCGAGTTCGGTCTCCCCACCTGGGACAAGCCGTCGGCCGCCTGCCTGGCGTCGCGCCTTCCCTACGGGACCGCCGTCAGCCGGGAGCGCCTGGAGCGCGTCCACGCGGCCGAGATGTTCCTGAGGAGCCGCGGCCTGGGACAGGTCCGCGTCAGGTATCACGGCAGCATCGCGAGGATCGAGGTACCCCAAGGGGACCTTCCCAGGCTGATCGACGACGCCCT
>JALGWA010000048.1 GCA_025774425.1 bacterium | reverse complement strand
GCCGCAGCCCGCGGGTGGACAGGATAGACAGGCTCTCCGTCCGGCACTACCTCAAGCACCCGGGGGAGATGGATCTCAGGGGAAGCACCCTGAGGCGGAAGCTCGCCGCCATCAGGTGTTTCGTCAAGTACCTTGCGGAGAGAGAGAACCTCAGGGTCGACCCCGTGCTGGCCGTCAGGATGCCGAGACTGGAGAGGCGGCTCCCCGGGTATATCGGTAAGGCCGAGATGAGACGGCTCTTCGAGGAGCTGACCGGGAGCGGCTTCATGGGCCTGCGCGACCTGGCGATCCTCGAGATCTTCTACAGTACGGGTGTGCGCCTCGGCGAGCTCCACTCGATAGACGTCACCGATGCCGACCTGTTCAGCGGGACGCTCAAGGTGAAGGGCAAGGGGCGGAGGGAGCGGATTGTCCCGCTGGGAAGGATGGCGTCCAAGGCCATAAGAGCTTATCTTCCCGAGAGGGTGGGCCTGCTCAAGGCGCGAAGGCGCGTGCAGGAGCCGGCGCTGTTCGTCAACAGGTTCGGCAGGCGCCTGGCGCGGCGCGGGATTCAGCGCGTCGTCCGCAGATGCCTCGAGAAGGTGTGCAGCGAGACGAGGTTGAGCCCGCATGTGCTCAGGCACACCTTCGCAACGCATATGCTGGACGAGGGCGCGGACCTGCGCGCGGTGCAGGAACTGCTCGGGCATGCGAGCCTGTCCAGTACGCAGGTCTATACGCACGTCTCGACGGAGATGCTCAGGGATACATACAGGCGCGCGCATCCGAGGGCATGATCGGAACTCAGGAAGACGAGGTGAGAAGGATGAGCGAACAGACCGGCGCCTCGGGCGTCATCAGGGGGACGACCATAATCGGCGTACGGCGGGACGGCAGGGTGGCGATGGGAGGGGACGGCCAGGTGAGTTTCGGAGAGACCGTGATGAAGAAGAAGGCCCGGAAAGTGAGGCGGATACATGACGGCAAGATACTCGCCGGGTTCGCGGGCACTTCGGCCGACGCCCTCACGCTGTTCGAGAAGTTCGAGGCGAAGATAGACGAGTACAAGGGCAACCTGGCGCGCGCCGCCGTCGAACTTGCAAAAGAGTGGAGAACCGATAAGATACTGAGGAGATTGGAGGCCCTTCTGGCGGTGATGGACAGCGAGCACTCGCTCATCGTCGCCGGCTCGGGCGAGGTCATAGAGCCCGACGACGGCATAGTCGCCCTCGGGTCGGGCGGCGCATACGCCCTGGCGGCGGCCCGGGCGCTCGTCAAGCACTCCGCTCTCGGTGCGCCGGAGATCGTCAGGGAGTGCTTGGACATCGCGTCCGGCATCTGTGTCTACACCAATAACGAGATCACAGTCGAGGTTCTCGAGTAGATGAAGCGGAAAGCGGGAGAGCTGACTCCCAGGGCGATAGTGAGCGAGCTGGACAAGTACGTGATCGGCCAGCACAAGGCCAAGAAATGTGTGGCGATCGCACTGAGGAACCGCTGGAGGCGACAGCGGATAGAGGGCGATCTCAGGGAAGAGATCATGCCCAACAACATCATCATGATCGGGCCGACGGGAGTCGGCAAGACCGAGATTGCGAGGAGGCTCGCCAAGCTCGCCCGTGCGCCTTTCATGAAGGTCGAGGCCTCCAAGTTCACGGAGGTCGGCTATGTCGGCCGTGACGTCGAATCCATGATCCGTGACCTGACGGAGCTCGCGGTCAGCATGGTCAGGGCCGAGAAGTCCGCCGAGGTCGAGAAGGCGGCGGCTGCAAACGCGGAAGAGCGCATCCTCGACCTGCTGCTGCCGGCGCCCAGGCCGGAGGCAGAGGAAGGCCAGATGACGACGCGGGACAAGCTCAGGGAGAAGCTCCGAAGGGGTGAGCTCGAGGACAGGAAGATAGAGGTCGAGGTTTCCTCCCGCGCTCTCCCCATGATAGAGATCTTCACACCCGGCGGCGTCGAGGAGATGGACATAAACCTGCAGGAGATGTTCGGCGGAATGCTGCCCGGAAGGAGGAAGCGCCGCAAGGTGACCGTTGCCGAGGCGCGTGGGATTCTCGCGGAGGAGGAAGCGCAGAAGCTGATCGACATGGACAAGGTGGTGGCGGAGGCCGTCGAGCGCGTGGAGAACTCGGGCATCATCTTCATAGACGAGATCGACAAGATCGCCGGCCCGAAGTCTCCGATGGGGCCCGATGTTTCCCGCGAGGGGGTGCAGAGGGATCTCCTGCCCATCGTCGAGGGCTCGAGCGTGCCCACGAAGTACGGAATGGTGAGGACCGACCACATCCTGTTCATAGCCGCCGGCGCCTTCCATTCGTCCAAGCCGTCTGACCTCATCCCCGAGCTGCAGGGGAGGTTTCCCATACGGGTCGAGCTCGACAGCTTGAGCGCCGAGGACTTCGTGCGCATACTGGTCGAGCCCAGGAACGCGCTGATCAAGCAGTACAAGGCGCTGCTCAGGACGGAGGGGGTCTCGGTGGTCTTCACGGAGGACGCCATAGAGGAGATCGCCCGGATCGCTTCAAAGGTCAATGAGACGGCGGAGAACATCGGGGCGCGCAGGCTTCACACGGTCGTGACGACGCTGCTGGAGGACATCCTCTTCGACGTTCCCAACATGAAAAGGAAGCGAATCAGGATCACCGGGGCCGACGTCCGCGACAAGCTGAGCGGAATCGTCGAAGACGTGGACCTGGCGCGCTACATTCTATAGACGGACACGACGGGAAGGGAGTCGCCATGTGGGATCGCAGACACTTCATGAGCATATACGACCTCGACGGCGCCGATGTCATGCACCTCCTCGAATACGCCGTCGAAACCAAGAAGAAGGCCGTGGCCGGTGAGCTCCCCGGGCTTCTCGCCGGCAAGTCGATGGCCATGATCTTCAGGAAGCCGAGCCTGCGGACGAGGATGAGCTTCGAGATGGCCATGGTCGGCGCAGGCGGCTACGCATTCTACGTCTCCGACGAAGAGATCAAGCTCGGCAGGAGAGAAGCCGTCTGCGATGTCTCGCGTGTCGTCTCACGCTTCGTCGACATAATGATGATAAGAACGTTCGACCAGGCCGAGGCCGAAGAGCTGGCGAAGTTCGCCGGCGTTCCCGTGATCAACGGGCTTACGGACATGTACCATCCCTGCCAGGTGATGGGCGACATGATGACGGTCATCGAGCACAAGGGGAGGATCGAGGGACTCAAGGTCGTGTTCCTCGGCGACGGCAACAACGTCGCCAACTCCTGGATCAACGCCGCGGCGAAGATCGACTTCGAGTTCGTGCTCGCGACGGTCAGGGGCTATGAACCCGACGAGGCGGTGCTGTCGCGGGCGAAGAAGGACGGCGCCAAGGTCGAGATAGTCTATGATCCGGCGGAGGCCGTGAAGGACGCGGACGTCGTGTATACGGACGTGTGGACGAGCATGGGGCAGGAGGGCGAGGCCGAGAAACGCAGGAACGAGATGCGGCCGCTCCAGGTCAACGCCGACCTTCTGCGCGCAGCGCGGCCGGACGCGATCGTGATGCACTGCCTCCCGGCGCACCGGGGCGAGGAGATAACCGACGAGGTCATGGACGGGCCGCAGTCGGTGGTCTACGACGAGGCCGAGAACCGGATGCACATGCAACGGGCCGTCATTCTCGAGCTGCTCCTGAAATGAGAAGGTTCCTGACGTTCGTCATCCTGGGTTCGGGTGTTCTCGCCCTGACATGCGCCAAGCGCGGTATGCCCTCGGGAGGCCCTCCCGACCAGATCGCGCCCTATGTCGAGTCGGTGTCGCCGCAGAGCGGTTCCACGGAGGTACCCCTCGACGCCGATTTCCGTATCACCTTCAGCGAGCGCATGAAGAAGCGCACCGTCGAGACGGGGGTGGTCGTCAGCCCGCCCTGCGGGTGGAGGGAACGCTCGTGGGACGGCGACACCTATGTTCTGGTGCCGCAGGACAGCCTGCTGCCCGGCACGACCTATCTCATCTCGGTCACCAACAAGGCCGCGGATGCCCACGGCCTGACGATGAAGTCGACTTTCGTCAGCGGATTCTCGACGGGGTTGACCCTGGACGCCGGGCGGATTTCCGGCAGGGTCGCCTGGAAGAACCTCGATGTCGACGACGCCGCGGTGGTGGTCCTCGACGCCGACACTCTGGCGATAGGGAAGGACTTTCCCGCCGAAACGCCCGTCTACCTTACGTTGACCGGCGACGGCGGCCTCTACGAGGTGCCGTTCGTCGATACTTCCAAGACTTACTGGGTTCTGGCGTTCATGGACAAGAACGCCAACGCGGAGTACGATGGGGAGGAGATGGTCGGTTGCTTCGGAGGCAGGGTGGATTTCGAGGGCGGGGCCGAGCGGGCCGGCGTGGACATCCTGCTGTGCGGTGAGACACTCTGCGGCGCCGTGAAAGGAAGGGTGGACAGCCTGACGCTTTCGCTCTACCCTGGGGTGGGAGTGCAGGCGAGGTCGCTCGCCGACACGGCACTCGCCTATACGGCGATGTGCGATGCGGCGGGCGGCTTCACGATTGCATGCGTCGAGCCGGGCGCCTATCGGGTCGGTTTCTATGCCGACGTCGACTCGAATCTCGTGATCGGCGAGGGCGATTCCCTGTTTTACGAGGTCGGGCGGCCGCTGGATGTCCTGCCCTGCCGGGAGGCGGTTGTCGGCCCGCCGGCGGCCGGCGACGGGAAGTGAAGAAGGCATGAAGGTGACGTTCACGAAGATGACGGGCGCGGCCAATGACTTCGTTGTGCTCGGGCCGCCCTATGCGGGCCTCAGGCGAAGCGCTCCAGATGTCGCGAGGAGGCTCTGCGAGCGCAGGAGGTCGGTGGGCGCCGACGGCCTCATCATCGTCGACGATTCCGGGGATACGCTCTTCATGCATTACTACAACAGCGACGGATCGGAGGCGGACTTCTGCGGGAACGGGGCCAGGTGCTTCGTGCTCTACTGTATCGACAAGGGCATATGCAGCGGTCGGGTGGAGTTCGCCTCGAGGTCGGGAAGGCATCTGGGTGAGGTCGCCTCCGACGGCGTGCGCGTCAGCATGGACCCGCCCAGGCTGGTCGGCGAGATCATGCTCGACGTGGGCGGCGCCGACAGGCTCGTCACCGTGGCCGAGGCCGGTGTGCCGCATGCAGTGCTGATCAGGGAGGACGTGAGCGCGGTCGATGTCGAGGACCTCGGCCGCAGGATAAGGATGCACCCGCGCTTCGCGCCGGCGGGAGCCAACGCCGATTTCGTCGGCGCGGACGGGCGCGGGCGTTTCGTCATCAGGACGTACGAGCGCGGCGTCGAGAAGGAGACGCCGGCGTGCGGCAGCGGCTGCGTGGCGTCGGCGCTCGTCTTGAGGTCCAAGAACATGGCCGGCAGCACGTCGGTGTTCCGCGTCGCGTCCGGCGACCTCCTCCGGGTGGACCTTCCACGCGCGGAGGAGGAGGGGTGGGCGTATCTGACGGGCCCGGCGGACATCGTGTTCGAAGGGAGTATCGATCTCGAGGAGTGAGTACTCATGTTTGAAGGCACATATGTCGCGATGGTCACGGAGTTCAAGGACGGGCGTGTCGACCTTGAGGGCGTCCGGTCGCTTGCGGAGAGATTGATCGCGGGGGGCGTCGACGGTCTCGTTCCGGCGGGCTGCACGGGCGAGGCGGCCACCCTGTCGGTCGAGGAGCGGGCCGAAGTGATAAGAGCGGTGCTCGATGCGCGCGGCGGGAACGAGTCGGTCAAGGTCGTCGCCGGCACGGGTACGAATGCGACCGCTACGTCCGTCGAGCTGACGCGGATGGCGGCCGACCTCGGAGTCGACGGCGCCATGCTGATCACGCCCTACTACAACAAGCCGACCCAGGCCGGGCTCATCAAGCACTACGAGACGGTCGCCCGCAGCGTCGACATACCGATAGTCCTCTATAATGTCCCGGGCAGGACGGGCGTCAACATGCTGCCCGAAACGGTTCACGAGCTCGCGGCCGTCGATAATATCGTCGCGGTCAAGGAGGCGAGCGGTTCGGTGGACCAGGTCTCGAGGATAGTGAGATCGACGAAGATCACCGTCCTCTCCGGTGACGACTCGCTGACGCTCCCCATGATGGCGGTGGGCGCGCGCGGCGTCGTCTCGGTCGCGGGGAATGTCGCGCCGGGCGACGTTGCCGACATGGTCACGTCTTTTCTCGCGGGCGACGTGGAAGAGGCCAGGCGGATTCATCTCCGTCTGCTGCCGCTTTTCCACGTGCTTTTCATCGAGACCAACCCGGCTCCAGTCAAGGCCGCTCTCAGGATGATGGGTGCGGGGAGCGGCGAGCTCAGGCTTCCCCTCGTGCCCATATCGGGCGAAAGCGAGAGCGAGGTCCGCGCGGTGCTGGGCGGACTGGGCTTCGGCGGAGGGTAGACGATATGCCGGAGGGCGATGTGCTTGACCTGTGCATAGTCGGGGGCCTGGGGCGCATGGGCCGCGAGGTGGCCCTGCTCGCCGGGGAGGACCCGGGATTCAACGTCGTCTCCGTGCTAGAGGCCCGTGCGGCCGTCGCGGCGACCGCCGACTATGCGGCGGCGACGGGCTGGTCCGGCGGACATGTTCTCCTCACCGCCGACGCCCATGCGGCTGTCGAACCGGCGGATGTCGTCGTGGACTTCTCGCTGCCGGCCGGTTTCGAGGCGCTGCTGGCGGCGCTGGCTGAGGCGCCGCGGCCGCTGGTCACCGGTACGACGGGAATAGAGAACAAGACGGCGAGGCTCACACCGCTCGCCGGGAGGACCGCCGTAGTCAGCGCGCCCAACATGTCGGTCGGCGTCAACATCCTGTTCGCGCTCTCGGGGCTCGTCGCCGGCCTCGCGGGCGAGGCGGCCGACATCGAGATAGTCGAGGCGCATCACCGCGGAAAGAGAGATGTGCCCAGCGGAACGGCCCTGGAAATCGCCGACCGCATCGGCAGAGCGACGGGAAGGCCGGTGCGTGTGGGGCGCAGCAAGGGAACGCAGCAGAGGGGCGATGAGGTGTTCATTCATTCCGTCAGAATGGGCGGCGTCACGGGAGAGCACAGCGTCGCCTTCTCGCTCGAAGGGGAGGTTCTGAGAATCGAGCACGCGGCCTTGGCCCGGCGGTGCTTCGCCGCCGGCGCCCTGAGGGCCGCCCGGTTCGCCGCCGAGGCGAAGCCCGGCCTGTACTCGATGCTCGATGTTCTCGGCCTCGAATCTCAGGAGAGGTGAAACGTTGAAGACAGTATCCTGGATCATCTTGTTCGTCGGAATCGCCTTCATCGCGGCTTCCATAGCTTTCTTCATCGTTCTGACGGCGGGCGGTCTCATGCCTGCGGGCGGCGCCCGGGCGTTCGCGCTGGGCAAGAAGATCGGGCTCATCGAGATCACGGGCACGATAGTCGAGCCGACCAGGTACGTGGAGGAGATCACGGAATTCGCGGACGATTCCAGCATAAAGGCTCTTGTCGTCAGAATCGAGAGCCCGGGCGGCGGCGTCGCGGCTTCCCAGGAGATCTACGAGGCCCTGAGAAACGTCCGCGGCAAGATCCCCGTGGTCGCATCCATGGGCGGAATAGCGGCGAGCGGCGGCTACTACGTCGCCTGCGGGGCGGACTCCATAATCGCGAGTCCGGGCACGATCACAGGCAGTGTCGGCGTCATAATGAACTTCCCTCTGGCCCAGGAGCTGATGCGCAAGATC
>JALGWA010000047.1 GCA_025774425.1 bacterium | reverse complement strand
TCCACGAGGTCGGTCTCGCAGTCTATCTCCCCGAACTCATGCTCGAGGCGGGCCAGCACGTCGGACAGGCGCTCTTCCCGCAGGATCAGTCCGCAGAATACCTTCACGCGTCTCGGCTTCGCTCTTCTCGGTCTAGCCATCTCCTCGCCGTCTCTTCCTGCCGGCGCCAGTGCCCTCTCACTATACCCCGCTGGGCCAGGCCATCAAGTCTTCTTCGCTCGTCGCCCGAGAGGAATGCGGGCCGCACGCCGGCGAGCGGCGTGCCCGGAAGCGGCATGAGGAAGTGCATGTTGACGCGCGCACCCCGCCCGCCCAGCTCCTCCGCAAGGTCGAAAGTCGCCTCCCTGTCCGCCGGACCTTCGGCGGGGAAGCCGAGCATGAGGTCCACCGAGACGCGGAAGCCGCCGGCCTTCGCCACGTCCACGGCCCGGCGGACGTCGTCGACCGTGTGCCCGCGGGCGACCGACGCGAGCACACGGTCGCTTCCCGACTGGCCGCCGATCACGATGCTCTCGTTGGAGACGTATTCCCTGAGCACGGCGACGGCTTCGGGCGTCACGTAGTCCGGGCGCACCTCCGAAGGGAAAGATCCCAGGAACACCCTCCCGCCGCGGCAAGAGGAGCGCACCCTGCCGAGCATCTCCTCCAGCGCCGAAGGCTCGGGCGCGCCCGGCCGCACGGAGCCATAGGCGAGTGCATTGGGAAGAAGCAGCCTGAAGTCGGTCATCCCCCACCGGGCGTAGCGCGACACGGTCTCCTCGATGCGCGCCGGGCTTCTGAAGCGTTCGCTCCGGCCGAAGATGCGGGGCGTCTGGCAGTAGGCGCAGCCCCACATGCACCCGCGCCCGATCTCGATATACGTCGGAAAGCGCGTCCGCCCGGGCAGCGCGTCGAACTCGTCGAGATCGACCGCCCGCCGCCGGCGCTCGCCCGCGACCCCGCCATCGCGCATGGTGAACACGCCGCCGGCGCCGGCGGCGTCCCGGCCGGAAGCAGCGAGTTCGAACATCTCGCGTATGGTCTCCTCCCCCTCCCCCGCGCAGCAGTAGTCGAATCCGGCCTCGAGCGCGCCCCGCGGGTCGCCCGTCGCGTGCGGCCAGCCGATGACGCTGCGGAACGCGCCGGCACGCCTGGCCTTGAGTGCGGCGAGGGCTTCGGCGCGCCCGGGGAAGCCGGACGTCATGGCCGACATGCATACGAACTCGACCAGGGCGGTGTCAAAATCGATCTCGTCGAGGCGCTCGAAGAGAACCGCACGCACGGTACAAGACGGGTCATCGCCGGCCACCGCCTCGAGGGAGGCGATCAAGGCAGCCGTCGCCGTCCGCGACGCCCGGTCGAAGGCGAAGGTGAATCTGACTCCGTGCTTCATTCGCACAAGCGGCGGGCCGCCCGTCAGCCCTTTTCGCGGACGAGCCGGTCGAGGCCGAGCTCCTTGAGCTTCTCCTCCGTGGGAATGCCGTCCTTCGTCCAGCCCCTGCGGGCGTAATAGTCGTCGAGCAGCGCGTCGACTTTCTCCTGAGGAAGCACGGCTCCCTTGGTCGGCCCCGATAGAACGGGCTCGGCGGTTATGCGCTTCGGCGGAAGGTCGTAGGAGCGCCCGAAGTCGGGGAATTCCCTGACCCAGAACATGCGCGTCAGGTTCCACACGCGCTCGGACACGCGGTACAGGTCTTCCTCGCTGAGATCCAGTCCCGTCGCCCGCCGGAAGGCCTCGGCGTAATCGCTGACGGGAAGCTCCATCTCTATCCAGGGCAGGCGGCAGACGCCGAGCGTGTCGAAGAGGGGCCTCGTGTGCTGGAGCTCGATCACCTTCTCGGCCTTGCCCTCCACCGTCTCCCTGCCCGTCTTGAGGTCATGCGTCACCGCCCAGGAAGGCCTGTGATGCGCCCCGATGTCCGAAGTCATGTACGAAAGCTGCATGGCGGGGGCGCGGCGCGATTCATAACCGCTCTGCTCGAGTCCTTTGACCTGTATGGCGAAGTCCTGGGAATCCCGGCCGAGCCTCTCCGCGGCCGCGCGGGTGCCCTCGGCCAGGATGTCGCCGATGCCCTCGCGGAAGGCGATCATGCGCAACACCTCGAACACGGCCTTGGGGTCTCCCCAGGACAGCTTGAGCCCCCCGGTGTCTTGCTCCGTTATGATGCCCTTCTCGAAACACTCGATCGCGAAGGCGGCTATGCTCCCGCCTGAGATCGTGTCGATGCCGTAGTCGTCGCAGAGGAAGTTGGCGTAGCCGATGTCCTTGATGTCGCCGAGTGCACAGCAGCCGCCGATCATGGCGGTCGTCTCGTACTCCGGTCCCTCGACATAGCACTCGTAGTCGTCGGTCTTGACATGGGAGTACTTGCCGCAGCACATGGCGCATGAGAAACATGCCTTGTTGTGAATTACGATCTCGCGGTTCATGGCGGGACCCGCGATGTTGGTGAAGAGCTCGAAGTAGCCCGACCGGAAGTTCCTCGTCGGGAACACGCCGATGCGGTTCGCCCAGTTCGTGACCGATGAGGTGCCGTAGGTCTGCCAGAGCTCGAAGGCCGGATGCTGCACCGACTTCCTGTACATCTCCTTGCCGATCTCGATGAGCCCGGGGATGTCGCTTACGGGTATGGCCTTGCTGCCGCGCACGGTTATCCCCTTGAGGTTCTTCGAGCCCATGACGGCGCCCAGGCCCGTGCGGCCCGCCTGGCGCCCGTAATCGTGCGAGATGCAGGCGATCTTCACGAGGTTCTCCCCCGCCGGCCCGATCACGCATGACTGGAAGTCTTCGCCGTGCCGTTCGGCGAGCGCCGCCTCGGAGTCGAAGGAGCCCTTGCCCCACAGCCGCGCCGCGTCCTCGACCGTCACGTCGTCGTCATCGATGAGAATGTAGACCGGCTTCGGGCTCTTTCCCTCGACGACTATCATGTCGTAGCCGGCCATCTTGAGCTCCACCGGGAAGTGGCCGCCGAAGTTCGCCTCGGCGTAACCGCCCGTCAACGGCGACTTGCCCCCGACATGGGCCTTGCCCGTCGAGGGTATGAAAAGACCGGTCAGCGGCCCCGTCGCCACTATCAGCTTGGCCTCCTCCCCGAGCGGGTCCGCCCCCTTGGGCACCTCGTTGTAGAGCGTGTGGGCGATGAAGCCCCTGGCGCCGACGTAGTTCCTGATGAGGTCCTCCGGCGTCGGCTCCTTGACTGCCTCACCCGTGGTGAGGTTGACCCTCAGGATGCTGCCTGCGTAACCGCCTTTCACGCTTCGCCTCCATCTCCTACTGGCGCCAGTAGAGCGCCTTGGTCGGGCAGATCTCGACGCATTCACCGCAGAGATCACAAATGAACGGCACCCTGAAATCGCGGTGCACGAATATGGCGTCGAACGGACATGCCTCGACGCATGCGAGGCAGTAATCACACTTGTCCTCGTCGATCTTGATGACGCCGTCGACATTGCTTATGGCGCCCGTCGGGCAGGCCTTTATGCATTTGCCGCACTGGGTGCACAGGCTTATCTTGTAGCCGCCGGGAGCCGGGAACTGCCCCCTGACGCCTATTGCCGCCTTCTTGGGATTGTTCTCCTCGTAATGGGAGAGCGCGCAGATCAGCTGGCATGTCCTGCAGCCGGTGCACCTGCTCTCGTTCTTGAGAATCTTCAATAGTCGCCCCCCGTCTGTTTGCGGTTGAAGCGAGTTTATCATACGTCCCTCCCGGCGTCAACGCCGACCGCGGGCCCGCGGCCTCCGGTCAGGAGACTGACCGCCACAACCACGAGCGTGCTCACGACGACCCCGGGGATGAGCACGTAGAGAAAGTCATTGAGCACGGGGATGTTCTTCCACACGATCACCGTCGCCGCGCCCGAGAGCATGCCGGCGAGCGCGCCGGTCCTGGTGACGCCCTTCCAGTATAGCGACAGCACTATCACGGGGCCGAAGGCGGACGCGAGTCCTCCCCAGGCGTAGAGCACCAGCCAGAAGACGACACCCACGGGGTTCGCGGGATCCTGGCGCAGCGCTATGATCATGCCGAGCAGGCCTATGCCGAGCGTCACCAGCCGGCTCAGGAGCACCAGCGTCGAAGGCCTGGGCTCCCTGCCGAATGTCTTGTGATAGAAGTCCTGGACGAACGACGACGAGGCGACCAGGAGCTGGCTGTCGGCCGTCGACATTATGGCCGCCATGGCCGCGGCGATCATGATTCCGGCGGCCCATGAGGGCAGGAGCTCCATCGCCATGAGCGGCATCACGCGCTCGGGGTCGCCTACATCGCCCGTGAGTATGCCCCTGGCGAGCAGTCCCACGAGGACGGCCCCGTAGAGGGCCACGGCCGCCCATATGACGCCGATCAGGGCGCCCTTGCGCATCAGGCCCGGCCGCTTTATGGCCATGAACCGCACCAGCACATGCGGCTGGCCCGGGTAGCCGAGTCCGATCCCCAGCATGCCGACGATGAAGGTCACCAGAGCTATGCCCTCCTTGCCGACCCTGAGACTCATGAAACCGGAAGTGTCGGCCGCGCTCTCGGCCAGCCTGGCGCATACCGCCCCCGGCCCGCCGAGCTTGATAGTACCGACGATGGGGATGACCACGAGGCCGATGAACATCATGACCGCCTGGATGACGTCGGTCCATGCGACCGCGAAGAACCCGCCCATCATGGTGTAGAAGAGTATGACGGCCGAGCCGATGAGGACGGCCGGCACGTAGTCGAAGCCGAACGTCACGCTCAGCGCCTTGCCGGAAGCGACGAGCTGGGCCGCGACGTAGGAAGTCATGAAGATCCCGATGAGGAGCGCCGCAGTGACGCGGAGCGCGCGGGTCTTGTCGTCGAATCTCGCCTCGAGGTAGTCTGGAATGGTGATCGCCCTGAAGAAGGCCGTGAGCTTCCTCAGCTTCCTCGCGACCACCGTCCAGTTGAAGAACGTGCCGGCGAGGCAGCCGAACGCCACCCAGAAGGCGCCTATCCCCATGCTGAAGGCCTGGCCCGGAAGCCCGAGGAGCAGCCAGCCGCTCTCGGATGAGGCCTCGGCGCTGAGTGCGGTGACCCAGGGATTGAGCTTCCGCCCGGCGAGATAGTAGTCGTCATGCGTATGAGTCATCCTGTAGGTGATGATGCCGACTGTGACCAATACGACGAGATAGACGAGAAACGCCATAAGCAGGCCCATGTCCATTTCAGTCCTCCCCGGTCGTGGTGAACCAGAAGACTACGACGGCAACGATGAAGGCAAGCGGGGGCAGGGCGATGAGAACGACCGTGCCCGCAGGCAGGCATGTAGTCATACTCCCTCCTTGCGTCGGGACCCGATGTCAGGCGTCCCACACTCTATCAGCCGGCTCCCCACCCCGTCAACCATGGGGTCAGAGCTATGTGCATCCATGGGGTCAGAGCTCAAAATGCACAGCTCAGGTCGTTGCTAGCGTGCCGGTTGGGTGGGGTCAGACCCCAAGGTGGGTCAGACCCCACCTCGCGGGAGAGTCAGGCCCCCGTGCAACCCAAATGCACACTTGACCGGTGCCGCCGGTTCGGATAACATCTGGCCACCCAAAACCGGATGGAGGGCGGCAATTGGACTACGGACTGAGTGACGAGCAGAAGGACCTGGTTGCGACGACGAGGAGAATCGCCGAGGAGCACATGAGACCGGTGCGTCAGCAGTACGACGCCGACGAGACGTTCCCATGGGACATCGTCAAGGTGCTCGCCGAAGCGGGCCTCTTCGGCGTCTACATCCCGAAAGAATACGGCGGCGGCGGACGGGGAGTGCTGGAGCTCGTGCTCGTCGTCGAGGAACTCTCAAGGGTGGACGGCGGCATAGCCCTCTGCCTGGCCGGTACGGCCCTCGGCACCTATCCCATATTGCTCATGGGCAACGAGGAGCAGAAGAAGAAATACCTCCCCCCGCTGGCGCGGGGCGAGAAGCTGGCGGCTTTCGCCCTTACCGAAGCAGACGCCGGCAGCGCAGCGACCGAGATCAAAACAACCGCCGACAAGGACGGCGACACTTACGTGCTCAACGGCGCCAAGCGTTTCATCACCAACGGCGGAGAGGCCGAAATATACACCGTGATGGCGGTCACGGACAAGAAGAAGGGCGCGAGGGGCATCTCGGCCTTCGTCGTCGAGAAGGGCACACCCGGTTTCGAGTTCGGCAACAAGGAGAACAAGCTGGGTATCCGGGCTTCCGCCACGCGGGAGCTCCTCTTCGACGACTGCCGCATACCGGCTGAGAACCTGCTGGGAAGGGAGGGAACCGGCCTCATCGCCATAATGCGCACCTTCGACGCGACCCGGCCGGGTGTGGCGGCCCAGGCCGTCGGCATCGCGGCGGGTGCGCTCGAGGAGGCCGTGGCCTACGCCACCGCCCGGAAGCAGTATGGGCAGACCATTGCGTCGCTGCAGGGCATGCAACACATGCTCGCCGACATGGCCACGGAAGTGGAGGCGGCGAGGGCCCTTCTCTATGCGACGGCGAGGATGATAGACTCGGGCGCCGGCAGGTCGAGCAAGGAGTCGGCGATGGTCAAGCTCTTCGCCTCCGACACGGCGGTCAGGGTGGCGCGGCGCGCAGTGCAGGTGTTCGGCGGCCGCGGCTTCATGCACGACTACCCGGTGGAAAAGATGCTGCGGGACGCCAAGATCACACAGATATACGAGGGCACGAATCAGATACAGAGAACGGAAATAGCGCTGGCCCTGATCAAGGAAGCCGCGGCCGGGGGGTCTTAGGCGGCGACGAGGCCCGCGCGTTCCTTCAAGAGGTCGTTGAGATCGTCGACAAGTTCCTTGACCGACTCCGGCCCTTCCGGTGGAATGCCCGACGCCTCCTCCAGCTCCATCGCGGAAAGCGACTGGTTTATGTGACCCGCCTTCTCGAGAATCAGATAGTCGAGACCGGCGAGACGGCCGGCCTGGTCCCTGCTCTGAACCTCTTCGATCGCCGAGGGCGAGACCGAGAGGTCGCCCAGGAACTTGGCCATGATCTCACATTTCTCACGTATCTCCGCCAAGTCGCCCGCCGCGGCGCTGTCGAGCGACTCGGCGCCCTCGCGCATCATCCTGTCCACGGCGGCGACGGTATCGCTGAGACTCGACAGGACTTCCTCCGACAGGGCGCAATCGCTTCGCCGCGCATCCTCCCAGCAAGCGTATCCCCTGTAACCCGGAACCGTCACGGACAAGTAGGTAATCTCACGAGATCCATGCTTCGTACGTGCCATGCTGCCCCCTTTTGAACCGAGTCGGCTGGTCTATCTATCGGGAGGGCGCCGGCGGACCTTGAAAAAAAACACGGGCAAGTGGGGCGAACCGCGCGGGAGGCATTCAATCCATTGGACAGTGAAGCGACGTGTATTATAATCACGCATGGAAGGTCCGTTCGCGCATCCACAGCACAGCACTCGACAGGAGGACGATGATGAGACTTCATACGGTCATAACGGCTCTGATCCTGACACTCGCTCTGGCCGGCGCAGGCGCCGCCCGGGAGGCGCAAGACTACATCGACGAGGCCAGCCGGCTCCAGCAAGCGGGCGATCTTACGGGAGCGCTCGAGGTGATGAAGGCCGCCGTGGCGGAGCATCCGGACGATTCCAACGTCAACGCTTATCTCGGCCTCTATACGGGCATGATGGCCGGGCGCACGACCGACTACATGTAGGCGGGCCGGCTCGTGACGGAATCGTTCGAGATCCTCGACCGCGCCGTCGC
>JALGWA010000046.1 GCA_025774425.1 bacterium | reverse complement strand
GTTGAGTGCCTGGTTGGCGCTGCGGTTTCCCTCGCCGGGACTGGGATTCTTCACGCTGACCCCGGGTTCGACATGGTCGGCGACCCAGCCGCAGGCCGAGTCACCCACCCTGACATTGTAGGTGATGCCGCCGACGCCCGGCAGAATCACCGGAGCGCCGGTGTTGCCGGCTATGCGGTAGCCACTCGCAGCCATCATGGGGCTCGAGACCTGTCCCGTGACCGAGAGCATCACGAGGTCATCGCTGTTGGTCTTCATGGCGATCCTTCCTCCGGCCGGCGCCGACTCCGCACGCCCCGCGTGCAGCACACAAAAGGCCGGCCCGTGCGCGGCGTCCGGACGCCGCTCCGGACCGGGTCACGCGGCCGACTCACCGGACTACGACGAATCTGCCCACCTTCTCGTTGCCGCCGGCCTTGATGTGGTAGAGATACACCCCGCTGATGATATCCGTGCCGCCCTCATTCCTGAGATCCCACTCGGCCCTGCCCGACTGGTTCTGGCCGTCGCTCATCATCTCGGGACGTATCGTCCGGACGTAGTTTCCGGCGGCGTCGAAAATCGTTATCTCGGCGCCCTGCGGGACGTTGAAGAACTGCAGCTTGCCCCCGGATCCGCCGCCGTGCTGCTCCCAGCCCGCACTGAAGAGATAGGGATTGGGCACGACATAGACGTCCTCGACCGAACCTCCGACGGGCGGCGTCGGAAAGACCTCCACCGGGTCTATGGGGCTTCTCACCAGCTTGCCCGGAGATTCCGGATCATCGAGCACGTCATAGGTGACCACGGCGTAGTGATACGGAAAACCGTTGAGCACGGTCGGCGCGTCGGGGTCGGGCGTCACGCCCTCCTCCTCGCCGCGAATCCCCCTGTCCATGAAGTAACGCGTCCCATCCACGGGAAGGAAAAAGGCAGCCGTGTCGCAGCGGCTGATATTCGCAACGACCTTGTATACGCCGGGCTTGTCCTCCACCGACCGCCTGAGCACCTGGTAGCCGTCGAAGGTCTCGACCTTTATGCTGAACAGGTCATTGCTTACGAACGGCCTCAGCGCTTCCATCACGATCGTGTCGCCGGCGACGTACGTCCCGGCCGGGAAGTTCGCAAGGAGACCCTTGTCGACCTCGTAGTCCACCCCGGCGGCGGCGACTTCGATGCTCCCGCTTCCGCCGGCGTCGTCCGACCAGGCGATCACCGCGCCGCCGCTCGACTCGGTTACATCGGCCCCGACCACGCACGAAAGCGTGAAGACGACCGGCACATCCGCCGTCGAGTCGGCCCCGCCCGTGTAAATGCCGTGGAACGCCGGGTCGGCGGGAGTCCAGTCCTGGGAATCGGTAATCGTGAAAAGCCCCGTCGAGAGCACGGTCAAGGTGACGCCGTCGGAGAGCTCATAAGGGACGTCCGTCAGCGCCAGGGTGATGAGCCTTCGCGGCTGAGCCCCAGTAAGCCAGTCCACCTCGGTCCACCGCACCGTCACGGAGTCAGTCGCCGTCACCGTGAACTTGTACTCGAAGTCGCATGCCCCGGTGTAGAAGCCCCCCGAAGACAAGGAGGCGTTTCCCTTCCACGGCGACTGGCTGGTACCCAGCCTCGGCTCGTGAACGCATGTAAGCGACTCGGGATGGGCGTCCCGCCACCAGACCTCGACCTGCCTGTCGCTCTCGACTATGTCGAGCAACTCCGGCGCCAAGAGGGTCAAGCAGTCCTGGCCCGACGCCGGCAGGGGCAGTGCGCACACCAAGGCACATCCAAGGATCCAGAGATGAACTGGTCTATTCATTCTAACCTCCGACTCGGCACGGTATGCATGCTGTCACGAGATCACGGTTCCAGCGGCTCTTCCCCGAACGACTCCAGCAGACTCCTGATCATGTCCTTGAGCTCGTCGTGGTCCATCCAGAACGCGGGCACCGTGATGTAGGCGGCATGGCCTCGGCCCCCGTGCCCGCTGACGTAAACACCGGCCACGAGGTCGCAGTCCTCTATGTACACCCAGTCCTCGGGGGGAACCCATGGATTCTCGATCCGATGTACGCCGTATATGGGATGGACGTCCGCGCCTTCCCTGAGCTCGGTTATGAGAAACGGGCTGGACAGGTAGCCCCGCCAGTTGCGGTGGTAAGAACCCTTCGGCAGAACGGGCACGTAGTTCCAGTCCAGGTACGGCTCGCAAGGCAGCAGGCCGGCGATATAGTAGACCGGATGGCTGCTGAGCTGCATCCTCCTCACGCCGAACACGTCCCACATGAAGTGATACGTGGTGTCCGCACCGACCACTCTCGGGGAGAACTCGATATCCGTTACGTTCTGCCGCATCCCCGGGTCAGGCGTGCCGTCGGACCAGTACATCGTGCAGTACAGGGGAGAATGGCCTATGATGATGAGATTGCCTCCCACGTTGACATACGAATGCAGATAGTTGCCCCTGTCCGAACAGAGATCGAACAGGTCGGGAGCGAGCTCCGAGCCGAGGTCGACGCTCCAGATGACCGTCGTGGCGCCGCCCACCAGGCGAACGGGCGTCTCCTCCTTGAAGTTGAAGCCCGTGTCCCACTCCTGCCAGTCGTAGCCCTCCAGGACATCAGACCACATTTCGAACTCCAGGTCCTCGAAGCCGGGGACGTAAATGCCTTCGAGGCCCCGGTTGGCGTAGTCATCGACGAGCAGGATGTTGGTCTCTCTGCCCTGAGGCCCCGCCAGCACGTCGAAATGGAACTCTACACATGTCGTATCGCGGTTGAAATCCCGGAGCTGGACGCCGAAGACATGCGAACCGATGGCCGGTGTGAACCTACCCTCCGCAGGGAATCTCACCCTCCACTGGGGCGTGTTCGCCGGATCCCTGATGGGCTCGACGCTGGTCCAGAAGTTCCATCGGGACGCAGGGTCGTCGAACTCGTCGATATAGTATCTGTAGGACTCCGTTATCTTGCCCTGGTCGATATTCTCGAGGCCCCAGAACCTCATCGAGATGGCCGTGCCCGCGAATATGGCCGGGGGCTCGTCGGGCCTGCCACGGCAGGAGAAGTCCTGGACGACACCCATGCCTTCGCCTTCGACGACGATCTTGACGCCGGCGCCGGTCTGCAGGACCTGCAGCCGCTGGACGTTGTTCCCCTGATTGTACGTGTAGAAGAGCTCCGGGGGCAGGAAAGCCCCGCCTTCATCCTTGGAGGTGATGTAGAGATAGACCGAATCCTGACCGGCGCTGCCGATCTTGTAAGGCGACAGATCGATATCCCTGACGTAGGTGCAGTCGGCCGGCACCCACTCGCTCCACGTCCCGACATCGGGCGACTGATGGGGCCCGCCGCTCCCTTCGTAGTCCAAGGGCGGCATGCCGCCGTCCCAGAGATCGTTCTTCATGGCGACGGGAATCAGCAGGTACTTGTATTGCAGCTTGGCTTCCTCGCCGTCGGGGTCCGACCCCTCCCACAGCACGTACGGCCTCGGAGGCACGGACTGGAGCCCGAAACTCTGCTCGGGGACCCTGATCCTCGCCCTCGGTATGATATTGGCCGCCTGCAGGAACACCGGCTCGGGCTCGGGATCATATGCGCCGTCGTTGTCCACGGACCTGATCAGTATTCCCCAGAAAGAGGTCGCGTAATGGATGTCGCCCTCCCCGGGCTCGCCGTAGCAACACGAGTCCGCCTCCACTACGAACGTGCTCTCCTTCGAGGTCGTCGCTCCCCAATCGAGGTCATCCAGGTCGACATACTGCCCTTCACGGAGGCCCTTGACCGTGGCGACCTCGAAGTACTCGACATCGCCGTCCTCGTCGGACCCGTACCAGAAGATCTGAATCCTGTAGAACGTGAGCGAGTCCTCGGCGGGCCCGTAAGAGATATGGGTGTCAGGGGGTAGGTTCGGCCACTTGGTGCCCCCGGCCTTCTCGCTGCAGCCGTTGATGAGGAAGGCGGCGCAGCAGGCCGTGAGCATTCCGAAGAGAACCACCCTCTTCCCCATCTTCGTCCCCATGTCTGTACCTCCCTCTCGGAGTTATTCAACAACGAAATCTATGGCCATCTCGTCGAGCCTGGTGGTGAAGTACTCCTGATTGAACGCCTGCAACGTGAACGTGTGGGCACCCGGTTCCAGGCCGTCGACCTCGACGTACTGCACGTAGTGGTTGGTCTCCATGTCGAGCTCGGCCGTGTCGAAGAGGTACCACGGACCGTTGTCGATCCTGTACCTGAAGCGCATGAGCGCCCCGCGGGAGGCGGGCGGCCACCCGTAGTCCTCGTCCGCATCGCTCGCATCCCACTCGAAGAGCACCTTGCCGGGCCCCGTCTGCTCATACGTGATGTTCTCTATTTCGGGCGGGTAATCGACGAGCATCGAAACCGATGCCGGAGTCCCGTCGATGGTGCCGAGCTCGTCGCGCGCGCGTACGAGCAGCTCGAGCGGCGCATCCGTGTCGAACTCGAAACCCACCCTCACCGTATCCGCATACACGGGCTGCCCGTCGATGAACTCCCCGGTCGGCTTGGAGACCCACGTCGGGCTCGAGGCGACCAGTGTTCCCTTCACTCTCCAGGTGAAGAACTCGGGCGAGACCTCCGTCTCCGGGCGCTTGTCCCTGTCGACGCCGTGGAACTTGAAGCGGATCAGGCCGAAGTGCCAGATACGCTTCCCGCTGCCGTCGCTTGGATAGATCAGGACTTCGGGGACCGAATCCTGGCGCGAGTTACGGAAGGCCCAGATGCTGTCGACATAGGTATCCGGGTCATAGTTGACTATGAAACGGGCGATATAGTCGTCGCTCCTCGCGCCCGCGTCGTCGATGGCCATCAGCTTGAACTCGTGATAACCGATCCAGACATCGCTTCCAAGCGGGTCCTCGGAGTCATAGATGAAGGTGAGGCTGTCCCGGTAGACGCCGGCGCTGTCCGGCTCGCCCGCAGCCTTGGTCCTCTCCGCGCTCGAGTCGAGCCTGTAGACCCATCTGCTTATGGCCCCGTCCGGGTCGTAGCCCTCCCATTTGATCCGGATTTCGACGGGCTCTCCGCCGTTGTAGGCGGGCAGCGTGTCACCCTTGACGGGCGGCGGAGCCCACTCGGGATCGACATTGCTCGAGACCAGGATCTCGACCTGGGGGAGACTGTAGTCGATCGCCATGAAATTGGTCGCCGCCGGTGTCTGGTCGAGTTTGCCCTCGTTGTCGACTGCGGATATGTAGAGGCTGTGCTTCTTGGAGTTCGGGCTGTTCGCCTCGAATACGAACACGCTCTCGGTGGTCGTCGTCTCGAACCACGTCGACCCGGGATTGTCCGGGTCGAAGAGGATATCGAACAGGAAGGTCTGCCTGTCCTCCGGGTCGGTAATGCCCCCGTAGAGCTCCTCCTCGCCCGGTATGGCGGCGATGCGGTAGCGCACCACCACGCCGTCCACGTCGTAACCCACCCAGCTGACCTGGTACTTGTGGAACACCTCGCTTCCCGGCAGGGGAGCGACGGCCAGAGACGTCTCGGGCGGCCGATTGATATCGGGCCTGACCGGCTCATCCTGAAAACACCCGGCCAGGATGAGGAAACCCAGCGGGACCAGCCACCCGGCGAGCCCCCGTCTTCTTCGAGCGATAGACTTCCCCATATGCGCTAGTCCCCCTGAACGAAAGCCTGCAAGAGGCAGTGTTAAGGCGCGTAACTTCCAGTTAATCCAGGGAACTATAACCAAACGCTCCCGAACTTGTCAACCCAAAATGCCCCCCGGCGAAGCGGGAGCGAGGGGGACTCGAAGGGGGATGAAAGAGGCCGGGGCCCCCTGGGGGAGCCCCGGTCCATTACCAGCCGGCCGCCGAGAGCTTATCTCACGACAAGCATCTTCTTGGTGGCGTTGAAGCCGGCGGCATTCATCTTGTAGAAGTACACTCCGCTGGAGACACGCTCTCCCGCGAAGTTCTTCCCGTCCCAGTGCGCCGCATAGCGCCCGGGCTCCACTCGGCCGTCGACAAGCGTCGCGACCAGCTGCCCCATGGCATTGTACACCTTGATGCTGACGTCGCTCGTCCGGGCGACCTCGTAGCGAACCTCCGTCCGGCCGGCGACCGGGTTCGGCCTGTTCTGCTCGAGCGCCCACCTGAACGTCGCCCGCTCGGGCACATCGGTCGTACCGCCCTGGCCCGAGCCCTGGGACGGCAGTCCGAATATGTCATCAAGGATCAGAAGCAGCAGGTCCGCACGGCCCTCGTAGTTACCCGGGATGAAAGGCGGATAACCGCTGGGAACCGTACCGTCGCAGTAGGTCTGCTTGGCGTTGATGCACCCGCAGAGGTCGAAGTTGATCAACACCGACTGGCCCGTGTTCTGGTACTCGACATAAGTGACCAGATCCGCCACCGGTACGTCCGGATTGACGACGTTGACCAGAGGCTGCACCACGTAACCCGCAGGAGGAGCCGCCTCGGCCTTGATCCAGTCCATGTCCTTGAGGTAAGGACACTCCCTGTACACGAGGATCGTGTCGAAGTCGACCGGCGTCGGCGTTCCGAAGACGTTCACCGAAGCGACACCCGCTCCGTAGATGTACGCCTTCGTAAACGGCGAGGCCATGACCCCGAGGTAGTCGGCGCCCATGATACCGCTGAGGAACTCGCCTCCGAGCGAATCCTCGCCCGCACCGCCTTCGCTCTCGGGCGCCGCACTGTACGCGGTCCTGTCACCGGCGAGAATCACCTTCCCGCCGCCGGCCAGGTAGTTGCGCATCTCGCGCTGCGCCTTGGCGTCGAACAGATAGTTCGAGAAGTACGGGCCAGTAAACCACACTACCGCGTCGTAGTCGGTGTTCCACGAGCACAGATAGTGAACATGCACGTTGGAGCCGCCACCGCTGATGTCGTACTTGTCATAGCAGTAGCCGGCCTCGACCAGTGCCTCCTCGTACATGTTCTCCAGAGCCGTGAGACTGTCGTCCCTCGCGAAGCACGGCGAGTAGTCGTAGTTACGCCTCGGATACCCGTCGACCAGCAGTATCTTGATGCCCTCGTAATCCCCGTAAGACGGAAGCACGGACACCGTGAAGTAGTCGTCGCGCGTTCCCGTGTGATCCGGATCATTCGGATCGGCGTCGCCCGGGAAGTACGCCTCGTTGTTCAGGTTGTCGGTGCACTTCACGTAGTACCAGCACTCCGTCCCCAGCTCCCACTCGGACAGCCCGAAGTCGCTCATGCAGAGCGTGCCGTAGTAGTCGCCGCCGAGAGTGGGATCCTGCGGGTCAAACGGGCTGTCGAGACTCATACTCACCGACACCCACGTCGCTCCCTCGTCGATCGACCCGAAGAGCTCCACCGACTGCACGTGGTCCTTGTCCGTGACCGACAGGAACAGCTGGTTGGCTCTCGGCAGAGGATGCGCCTCGTTCGCGTAGTAGTTCAGCGTATCCGGATTGTACGCGTCGAAACCCGAGTTGAAGAAGCACTGGTCCGTGAAGAACATGTCCTGGAGTATGTCGATGCCGCGGGCGCTGAAGACGGTCGCGTTGCCGTCAAAGAACCCTATCGACACGTTGTCCACTATGTTCTCCGTACCCTTGTGCTTCCCGCGACAGAAGTCGCCCGGGCTCGACACGTCCATCAGATCGAACGCGAACTGCATCGAGTCGTCCGCCGAACCGTAGAACTGGGTCACGTTCTCATTACTGTCGAAGTTCCAGAAGAAGCAACCACCGTACATGATGTAGCCGTCGATGTTGATCCACGGGCACCAGGTGTTGTTCGTCGTGTTGTAGAACCTCACCTTGGTATCCGTGTAGTCACAAGTGATTTCCTTGCCGCA
>JALGWA010000045.1 GCA_025774425.1 bacterium | reverse complement strand
CGCGTTCAAGATCGCCCGGGCGATGATGAGGAAAGGCCTGCATGTCGTCGTCCTCGCGCCTCGGCAGCGGGGCGGAAGAGAGTTCGACGCGCGGGCGGGCATCCCGACATACCGGGTGCCGCGGGCGGGTCCTGTCACGGGCATTCTCTTTTTCTCGGCCCTGCTCTCCATTGTGAGGAGGCACGGTATAGACTTCGTCTACTGCGCCACGTCGCATCCATCCGGACTCATCTGCGCGGCGGCATCGGTCTTCGCCGGCTTCAGGCACTCGGTCACCATACACGGGCACGAGGTCATGTACGCGCGCCGGGGTCTTCGCCAGACCTTGAAGTCGATTCTCAGGCCCCTGCAGGTAGCGGTCTTGAACGCCTCGGACAGGGTCTTCGCGGTGAGCGCATTCACGAGGGACAGCGCCGTCAAGGCCGGGGTCAAGCAGGAAAAGATCCACGTGATATACAACGGGATAGACATGGAGGACTTCCGCGAGCCCGCCGATGTGAAGTCCCTTCCCGCCGAGCGCGGTGTGACGGGCGGGCCGTTGGTGGTGACCGTCGGCAGACTCGTCGAGCGAAAGGGACACGACGTCGTGATCAAGGCCATGCCGGACATCCTCGACCGGGCGCCCGGGGCGGCGTACGTCATAGTCGGTGACGGTCCGGAGCGCGCGCGGCTCGCGCGCCTCGCGGCGGATACGGGAGTGGGCGGACATGTCCACCTCATGGGCTCGCTTCCCCGGCGGGACGTGCTTGCTTTCATCGCCGCCTGTGACGTCTTCGTCATGCCGAGCAGGCGGGTCGGCACCAGCGTGGAGGGTTTCGGCATAGTATTCCTCGAGGCCGGCGCCCTGAAGAAGCCCGTGGTCGGCGGCCGCTCGGGGGGCATACCCGACGCCGTAGAGGACGGAGTCACGGGCCTGCTCGTCGATCCGTCGAGTCCCGAAGAGACGGCGCGCGCCGTAACGCGCATCCTCACCGACTCCGACCTCGCCCGCCGCCTGGGCGAGGCCGGCTACGAGCGCGTTACGCGGCTCTTCACGTGGGACAAGGTGGCCGACAGGATTCTCGAGGGCATGGCGGACGCCTGAAGCGCTCCCTCGTCCCGCCCCGGGCCCGCATGCAAATCCTTTGGCCTTGAAGGCGGCTTTCGCGATTATTATACTATGGCGGCGGCGGGCGTGACGGCAGGGTCATGCGGCGGGTCCGCTCAACGGGCAGGCGAGAGTGGCGGAATTGGCAGACGCGCTGGATTTAGGATCCAGTGGGGGAACTCATGGGGGTTCGAATCCCCCCTCTCGCACCACGGCCGAAGACGACAGGGGAGATGCGGATCAATGAGTGAAGAGACCGGGTACCTGAAGGAGATTACGAGCCCTTCAACGGTGAAGCGCGTGCTGCGTTTCGAGATCCCGCGTGACAGGATCGAGAAACGAATCAACGAGGCGATCGAGAAGATCCGGAAAGAGATCAAGGTGGACGGCTTCCGTAAGGGCAAGGTTCCCCGGGAGCTCGCGGAGGCGAGGTACGCCGATACCGCCCGGCGGGAGGCCCTCGAGGCGGCCATTCAGGATGCCTACGGCGAGGTCCTCGAGAAGGAGTCGCTGAGGCCCGTGACACCCGCCTCGCTGACCGATGTCGATTTCGAAGACGGCCGGCCGCTCACCTTCACGGTGGAGATAGAAGTAATGCCCGAGGTCAACATAGAGAAGTACAAGGGCTTGAGGGTCAAGAGAGTCGAGCGGAAGGTGGAAGACAAGGACGTCGACGCCGAGGTCGAGAACCTGAGGGAACGCCTGTCCACCTCGAGCAGCGTCGACCGGGAGGCGGCGGAGGGGGACATCGTCGCGATCGACTACTGGAGGGTCGACGCCGACGGGAATGAGATCGCCGGCAGCAAGGTTGAGGGCTTTCCCTTCCAGCTGGGGAAGCAGAGCGTCCTCAAGGAGTTCGAAGAGGGCCTGCTCGGGGCCAGGAAGGGAGACCGCAGGGAGATCAGCGTGACCTATCCGGACGACTTCGAGCAGAAGGAGATCCGGGGCAAGACGGTCAAGTTCGGGGTCGAGGTCAGCGACGTCAAGAACAAGGTGCTCCCCGATCTCACCGACGAGTTCGCCGCCCGGGTCGGGGCGGACTCACTGCTCGATCTCAGGCTCAAGGTGCGTGACGGCATCCAGAGGATGTACGACGACGACGCGAGGTCGAAGATGAAGGGCGCGCTCATGCAGGCGATCATCGAGGCCAACCCGTTCGAGGTGCCGGACGTGATGATCGAGGCGAGCCTCGACGCCATGATGGAGATGTACGCGGAGGGCGCCGAGCCGGAAGGCGAAGAGGCGAAGCAGCGGCTCGAGGAACTGCGCAGGAAAATGCGCCCCGCGGCGGTAAACATCGTAAAGGAGCAGTTCATAATTGACGAAGTAGCAAAAAGGGAAGGGATCACGGTTGATGAAGCGGATATCGAAAATATGATAGCGGCTCACGCCGAGAGGGTCAACGCGCCGGTCGATCAGGTCAGGGAATGGGCCGTCAAGTCGGGGGAGCTGAAACGCTGGCGCCGCGGTATTCTCGCAGACAAGGTGACCGATCTCCTGCTGGACAGCGCGGATGTATATGACTGAAATGGGATACAGGAGGAATGCGATGGGACTCGTTCCTATAGTGGTTGAGCAGTCCGGGCGCGGCGAGAGAGCCTACGACATTTTCTCCAGGCTGCTCAAGGACAGGATTATTTTCATAGGCACGGGTATCGATGAGAACGTCGTCAATCTGACGATAGCCCAGATGCTGTTCCTCGAAGCGGAAGATCCGGACAAGGACATTTTCCTCTACATAAACTCGCCCGGCGGCGTGCTTCCCGCCGGCCTGGCGATCTACGACACGATCCAGTACATAAAGCCCGACGTCGCGACCATCTGCATGGGACAGGCCGCGAGCCTGGCCGCCCTGCTGCTCTGCGCCGGCACAGCGGGCAAGCGGTCGGCCCTGCCGCACTCGAGGATCATGATCCACCAGCCGCTGGGCGGCAGCCAGGGGCAGGCGATAGACCTCGAGATCTACACCAAGGAGATCATGACGCTGAGAGAGAGGCTGAACGAGATAATCGCCCTGCACACCGGACAGACGGTCAAACGGATCGAGAAGGATACCGACAGGAACTACTTCATGTCGGCCGAAGAGGCCAAGGAGTACGGGCTCATCGACGAGGTCATCTACAAGAAGAAGTAAAGGGGTCGTGCCGTGAAGCGAAAGGCCGGAGCACCACGCGACATCTCATGCTCGTTCTGCGGCAGGGGGAAGGAAGAGGTATCCAGGCTCGTCTCGGGGCAGAACGTATACATCTGCAGCGACTGCATCAGGCTGTGCAACGCGATCCTCGAAGATGACATCCGCCAGCAGGATGTGGCGCCGAGGGAGAATGTTCCCAAGCCGGCCGAGATAAAGGGATTCCTCGACGAGTACGTCATCGGGCAGGAGCGCGCCAAGAGGATACTCTCCGTCGCCGTCTACAATCACTACAAGAAGCTGACCTCGGCCGGGTGGAAGGACGACGTCGAGATAGAGAAGAGCAACATCCTCCTGATCGGGCCCACCGGGATAGGCAAGACCCTGCTGGCGGAGACGCTCGCCAGGTTCCTCCGCGTGCCGTTCTCCATCGTGGACGCGACGACCTTCACGGAGGCCGGCTACGTCGGGGAGGATGTCGAGAACATCCTGTCGAGGCTGCTCCAGAGCGCCGACTACAACCTGTCGGCGGCGGAGAAGGGCATCGTCTACATCGACGAGGTCGACAAGATCGCACGCAAGTCCGACAGCCCTTCCATAACGAGGGACGTCTCCGGGGAGGGCGTGCAGCAGGCGCTTCTCAAGATACTCGAGGGCACGATCGCCAACGTGCCGCCCCAGGGCGGGCGCAAGCATCCGCAGCAGAGGTTCATAGAGGTCAACACCAAGGACATACTCTTCATCTGCGGCGGCTCTTTCGACTCGATCGACAAGATAATCGAAGCGCGCATCAAGAGCAGCACCATGGGCTTCGGTGCGAAGGTCACGCCGAAGAAGGAGCGGAAGCTCCGCGACATACTGCCGCTCGTCACGCCGGACGATCTTCTCTCCTACGGGATGATACCGGAGCTCGTCGGGCGGCTGCCGGTGATCTGCACGCTCGACGATCTCGACGAGGAGGATCTCACGACCATATTGACCCGGCCGAAGAACGCTCTCTGCAAGCAGTACGAGAGGATATTCGAGATCGAGGGCATCAAGCTCAACTTCGAGGACGACGCGCTCTGCACGGTGGCGAGCGAGGCGATGAAACGCAACACCGGCGCCAGGGGACTCCGCTCGGTGCTCGAGGAGAAGATGCTCGACCTCATGTTCGAGCTTCCGTCGAGGAAAGACATAAAGGAATGCGTCATAACCAAGGATTTCGTGCTCGGCAGGGCCGAGCCCGTTCTCAAGGAGAAGCGGCCGAGGAAGCGCAAGCAGAAAGCGACCTCGTAGCCGGTTCGACATCCCGCGGCCTCTTCGAACGATGGAAGTAGAATTCCTGGGCAGTTTCACGCGCTCCAATCTGCCGGCCGGCGAGTATCCCGAGGTCTGCATCATCGGAAGATCCAACGTCGGCAAGTCCTCCTTCATAAACAAGCTGGTCGGCCGGAGGAACCTCGCGAGGACGAGTTCGACCCCGGGCAAGACGCGCACCATAAACATGTATGTCTGCGACCGCAGGCTCGTGCTCGTCGACCTGCCGGGCTTCGGCTACGCCGGCGTGCCGCAGGCGGAGCGCAGGCGCTGGGCCGCGGACATCGAGCACTACATCCGCAGCCGGGAGACCTTGCAGGCCGTGATACTGCTGGGCGACATGCGCCACTTTCCGCTCGCCATCGACATCGACGCCGTCGAGTGGCTGGAGGCGCTGGGCAAGCCCTTCCTGCTGGTGCTGACCAAGGCGGACAAGGTCAAGGCGAGCGGACTCGCCAGGCGCCAGGCCGATATAGATGGATTAATCGGCGGCAAGGCGATAGAATCCATCCGGTTCTCCGCTAAGACCGGTCTCGGAAAGAAGGAAGTCTGGAATTGGATCATGCGAAGCCTGAACGCCTGAGCCTGTTCTCGCCCGGTCCCGTCACCATTCCGCCTTTCGTCCTGGAAGCCCTCGGGCGGCCGCTCATCCACCACCGCTCGCCTTCGTTCGGCGCCGTCTACGACGACGTCACGGACAAGCTGAGGGCGCTCTTGGAGACGGATGCGCCGGTGGCGCTGCTGGCGTCGTCGGGGACCGGGGCCATGGACGCCGTCGTGGCCTGCCTTTTCGCTTCCGGCGACGAGGTGCTTGTGCCGGTCATGGGCAAGTTCAGCGCCAGGTGGGTCGAGATCTGCCGGACTTACGGCGTCAAGGCTCATGTGATCGAGGTCGAGCCGGGCCGTTCGCCGGCGCCGGAGGACATCCGGCGCGAGGCCGGCCGGCACGAGGCCGTCGCCGGCGTCTTGCTCACGCATTGCGAGACGTCGACGGGGGCCCTGACGGACCTCGAGGGCGTCGCCAGGGCGCTTGCCGGTCTCGAGGCAGGCGGCAGGAGAATCCTCACCGTGGCCGATTGCGTGTCGAGTTTCTGCGTCGACGAGGTGAGGATGGACGCCTGGGGACTCGACTGCGTGATCACGGCCTCGCAGAAGGGCCTGCTCTCGCCCGCCGGCCTGTCCATCGTCGCCGTCGGCGGCAGGGCGCGCGCGGCGATGGAGCGCGTGCCGCCCAGGACCTACTACCTCGACCTGCGCAGGTATCTGGCGCGGGCCGCGCTGAGTTCGACGCCGTTTACACCGGCCCTGTCGTTGTTGTATGCTGTCGGGGCGGCCATCGACAGGATCATCGAGGTCGGCCTCGAGGATGTGCTCGACTGGCAGCGGCGGGCCGCGCGGGCCGTCGTGCAGGCCGTCGAGGCGGCCGGCTTCCGGCCGCTGGCGGAGAAGCAGTCGAGCGCGGTGATCGCATTCGACGTCGGAGGAGCGGACGCGGAGGACGTGTGCGCCGTCATGGAGGAGGAGCACGGCATCTACATGGCGCGCGGGCAGGGCGACCTCCACGGCAGAGTGCTCCGCGTCTCGCCGATAGGAAAAACGCGCGGCGAGATCGTGGAGTTCGCCGGGGCGTTGCTCGATGCGTCCGCCGGGGCGCCGGGGGCGGGCGGGGGACTCCGCGCGCGAATCCCCGCCGCGCTTGCGGAAGTGGAAGCGGCACTGGGAGGGCGTGACATTTGGGCGTGACCTGCGTCATAGGCCTGCAGTGGGGCGACGAGGGCAAGGGCAAGGTCGTCGACGGCCTCTGCCGGGAAGCCGACGTCGCGGTGCGCTGCCAGGGCGGCGCCAATGCCGGCCACACGGTGGTCGTGGGCGGCAGGACGTCCATTCTTCATCTCATGCCGAGCGGCATCCTCAGGGAGCGCGTGCGCTGTATGATCGCCGCCGGCGTCGTCGTCGACCTGGACGTTCTCGCGAGCGAGATAGAGCAGGTGGAGAGCATGGGCCTTTCGGTTACGGGCAGGCTCATGGTTTCCAGCCGGGCCCATCTCGTCCTGCCCATCCACCGCCGCATAGAGGCGGCGGCAGAGGACATGCTCGGGGATGAGAAGATAGGGACGACCATGCGCGGGATCGGCCCCGCCTACATGGACAAGCACGGCCGCTTCGGCATCCGCGTCGGGGACATCCTCTCGACCGACAGGCTGGCGGCGAGGCTCGACCTTCTCGCGCGCCTCAATCCCATGGCGGGCCGCGCGCCCGACCTGGTCGAGGAGATGATGGACTACTGCTCGCGGCATCGCGACCTCGTCGGGGAGATCGCGGGTGATGTCGAGCACGACCTCGGCATGAGCATCGGCCGGGACGAGCGCATCATGCTCGAGGGCTCCCAGGGTTTCCTCCTGGACATCGACTTCGGCACCTATCCCTATGTCACCTCGTGCAACACGGGCGTGCACGGCCTCGTCGCCGGGGCCGGCATTCCGCCGTCCAGCGTCGACAAGGTCGTCGGCGTCGTCAAATCGTATATGACGAGGGTGGGGAGGGGCCCCTTCCCGACCGAGATGGAGGAACCTTACCACAGCCTCACGCGGGACGCCGGCCGGGAGTACGGCGCGACCACGGGGCGGCCGCGCAGGTGCGGATGGATGGACCTGGTCGCCCTCCGGTACTCCGCTTCCTTGAACGGCGTGACCTCGATCGCCGTCACCAAGCTCGATACGCTTTCGCGCCTGGACGCCGTCAAGGTATGCCGCGAGTACGAGTGCTCGGGCGGCAGGACGCATGCGTTCCCGGCCGACGGGCGCATGCTGGAACGGTGCGTCCCCGTCTACGGCGAGATGGAACCCGTGGGGGACGTGGAGGGGATAAGCCGCCTGAGCGACCTTCCGGCCGCGGGGGCCGCATATGTCGACATGCTGCTCGAGGCCGCCGGCGCGGAGCTCGAGTTCGTCTCCGTCGGCGCCGGGCGCGATGCGGTGCTCCGAGCCCGGCATTGACTTGACGGCCGGGTTGGCTTACATTGGGCACGGTCGGGCGTGTAGCTCAGTTGGTAGAGCACCTGCCTTTTAAGCAGGAAGTCCTGGGTTCGATCCCCAGCACGCTCACCACCGAATTCCCCTGTGCATTTCCGGGGTCTGACCCCTGTGCATTTTGAGCTCTGACCCCCCGGGGAGAGCCTGTGCGCTACTTTATCGGCGATCTCATAGGCGGTGGGAGTTTCGGCCGTGTTCACGAGGCCTTCGACGAAGCCGGGACGAAGTACGCCGCCAAGGTCGTGGACCGCGGCGACGAGGTCGGCCTCGAGCTGTTG
>JALGWA010000044.1 GCA_025774425.1 bacterium | reverse complement strand
GATCATGAGAACCAGGCCGTCGACTCCAGCTCCCACCCCCCAATGCCTCCAGTTGGAGTACTCGATGGCGGCTTGCGCGTTCAGCATCGATCCCTTGAAACTCCAGACCCTGAGGAAGAACAGGTCCATGTTCTGCCTGAGAAGCCAGTGGCGCGAGACGACAACGTCGACGCCTAGGCCGAGGACAGGAAGCGGGGCCGTGATGTTCTTGTCCTTCCGCTCCTCGCCTTTCCTGCCCATGCCGATCTTCACGGGCATGATGTACAGGCCCGCCCCGAGGCTCATGTCGATGCGGCTGTCCAGGGCTACGGCGTACTTGTATTTCGCCTTGATTATGTTGAAATCGAATATGCTGCCGATCGTCGTCCCGACGGAGAGGGTGTCTCCCCCCATCTCGGGCGGGAGTATCACGTCCTCGGAAATCTCTTTCTCCGACCGCCGGTTGAAACTGAACCACCCGAAATCCACCTTGTGGCGCCGGCTCTCGCCGAACCGGTACGCCGCCTCCAGGCGGAAAACCGAGTCGCTGCTCTTCATGCCCAGGAACTTCTCGGCGTCGATGATGACGCCCAGGCCCACGTTGTTGAGGCCGAGGCGAAACGTGCTGTTCATGTCCGCGATGTACGCGCCCAGGTTCATATACCCGGTCTCCCACGGCAGGTCGTCTCCCTCGGCGCCGACGGCGCAGGAAGGCTGCATCTGCAGGAGCGCGAAGACAAGAATCGGAACAGCCCACAGAATCTTCATGGCGACCCCCTGTCTTGAAAACCCGTGCCGACCCCCGCTCCGGCAACGGCGGAGGTCGCGCCGACTGAACCGCGTCCGTCTCGTTCCCCGGCCGTCACCGGACGCCCCCACCGCGACGGACCTTGAGGAGAGAGAAGGCCTTGGACAGGTCGTGCAATTTCCTGAACTCGACGAAGAGGTACCCGTCGATGAGAATCTGCGGGTCGATGCCGTACCCGAGGATCTCGCCGTAGATGTCCCCGGCGACGCCGGCGGGAACACCGGCCCCCTTGTACATCGCCCGCATGTAGGCCAGCCAGTTGACCACGAGGATGAAGGGATAAAGAAAAGGCAACAGGGCGAGTGAAGTGCCGTTGACTCTCGTCCGGTGAATCTCCGTGATCCCGAAACCGGCCACCCGCGCCAGGAAGCGCAGCTTCTGTATGCCGACCGGAAACACGTGGCCGAAGTACACCCTGTCGGCGCCGCCCCGCCCCCAGATCGAGTCGAGCTCGTTGGGGGGCAGCCTCTTGACGGCGTATTCGCTCTCGGCAAGCAGCTGGCCGAGCTTGATTCTCAGATTGGAGTAGTTCGGAGTGGTGATGATGAGCCCCCCGCCCTTCTTGAGGATCCGGTTGAACTCCCGGAACATGCCGACTTGATTCGGCACGTGCTCTATGCCTTCCTGCGAAAGTATGTAGTCCGCGTGATCGCTTTCCAGCGGAATGCGCTCCGACAGATCGGCCTTCCTGCATTCCAGCCCTTCGACACGGAAGTGCTCGGGAAACAGGTCGAGCGGCTCGACCCTGGCCCCCAGGCTCTGCAGCAGGCGGGACATGTGCCCGGACCCGGCAGGCACGTCCACGACGACCTTCCCGGCGAACCGATCCCGGTTGGAGCGGAGGAAACGCTCTACGAAGGGACCGATGCCGGCGGGTCCGGTAAAGCGCATACGCCCTCCTGGCGGCCGCGGCCTCCTGAGGCGCCCCCGTTCATCGCCGGCGCCCTCCGAACGCGGCGTCATTCCTCATTCGGGGCCCCCGAAGAAGGCACCCTGAAAATAACCGAGTAGAACACGGGCAGCACGACCAGCGTCAGCAACGTCGCCACGCCGAGCCCGGCCATTATGGTCACGGCCATCGACACGAAGAAGGCGTCCCCGAGAAGCGGTATCATACCCATTATGGTGGTGACGGCGGCCATCGAGACAGGACGCATGCGGCTCATGCCCGCGTTGATGATCGAATCATAGGGACCCACGCCCTGGCTCTTTTGCGCCTCTATCTCGTCCACGAGCACGATGGCGTTCTTTACCATCATCCCCGTGAGACTGAGCATGCCCAGGAGCGCCATGAAACCGAAGGGCTGCTTGGTGAAAAGAAGCCCCCAGGTGACGCCGATCATCGCCAGGGGCACGGTGAGCCAGATCACGAGCGCCTTCCTCATCGAGTTGAAGAGGAACACCACTATGACGACCATCGCCCCCATGAACAACGGCAGCGATTTGGCGAGAGCCCCCTGCGCCCGGGCCGAGTCTTCGGCCTCGCCGCCCCAGGCCATATAGTAACCCGGCATGCCCTTCAGGGGCAGCTTGTCCGAGTACTTGATCTTGATGGTCTTGTTCGTGAGGTCGGCGTACGGGTCGTCGTCGGGGCCGAAACGCCTGCCCGTGACGGCGGCGACATCGACGCCGAGAGCCCGCTCGATCTTGGGCTTGATCCTCGCCAAGAGCTCGCTCGGCAGCCCCTCGCGCGCATCGCAGTGAACCTTCAACATGGTCGTGCGGTCACGCCGCCAGATGTTGGCGTCTTCCCACCTGGTCTCGAACCCCGTGAGCACCTGGCGCAGGGGCATCATCCGACCCACCGCCGGACTCCATATCTGGAGCGCGTAGAGGGCGTCGAGGTTCTGCCGCTCCCGCTCCGGCGCCCTCGCGACGATGGGCAGCAGCTCTTCATCCTCGCGGTACACGCCGGTCTGCGTCCCCTCGAAGGCCGCCTCGAGGGTTCTCGCGATCTCCGGCCGGTCGAGTCCCGCCCGCCGGGCCTGCGACTCGGCTATCTCGGGCGTCACGACCATCACCTTCTCCCGCCAGTCATCCCGCACGCCCTTGGCGCCCGGGTCCTCGAGCATGATCGCCTTCGCCCTCTCGCCGAGCTCGCGCAGCACGCCCCGGTCGGGCCCGTAGATCCGGAGCTGTATCTTGCCGCCCTCACCGGGGCCGAGCAGGAACTTCCTGACGTTGACCACGGCGTCGGGATACATCGCCTCCAGGTCGCGCTGTATGTCGTACTCCATCTCGGCGATCCTCTTATAGTCGTCGACATCGACGAGGATCTGGCCGAAGCACGCGGCATCCGACTCCGGCGCATATGTCAGGAGGAACCGCACCTGCCCTCCGCCGCACATGGTCGTGACGTGGGTCACGCCGTCCACGCCCAGGAGGTACTCCTCAGCCTGCTCGAGGCGCTCGGCGACCTTCTCTATCCGGGTGCCCTCCGTGAAGTAGAAATCTATGAAGAACTGCGGCCGCGTGGAGTTCGGGAAAAAGCTCCTGGGGACATATCCGAACGCGTAGAGCGATACCGCGAAGACCGCGCCTATCAAGATCAGGGCGGCCCACCTGCGCCTGATCCCGATCTCCAGCATTCGACGGTACTTCCGATAGAAACCGCCGCCGTACGGATCCTCGGGCTTCGCGCCCGCGCCCCCTCCGCCGCCCTTGTCCGCGGCTTTGGACCGCTTCTTCCTTCCCATCAGGAAGTGCTTGCTTATGAGCGGCGTCACGGTCACCGCGGTCACCCAGCTGAGCATCAGCGAGATCAGGATGACCTGGAAGAGCGACCGGCAGTATTCCCCCGTCGAGTCGTCGGACAGGCCGATCGAGGCGAAGGCGAGCACGGCCACCACCGTGGCGCCCAACAGGGGCGCCGCCGTCTGACCGACTATCTCCTTGGCCGCGCCGAGGGCGTCCATGCCCTTCTCCATCCTGACCTTCATGCCGTCGACGATGACGATCGCGTTGTCCACCAGCATGCCCAGGGCGATGATGAGTGCCCCCAGCGAGATCCGCTCGAGAACCACTCCCCAAGACTTCATGAAGATGAACGTTCCGAATATGGTGATGAAGAGAATCGCGCCGATGATGACCCCGCTCCTCAGCCCCATGAAGAAGAGCAGCACTATGACGACAATCGCGACGGCCTGCAGCAGGCTGTTGACGAAATTCCTTATCGACACCGTGACGGCGTCCGACTGGAGGGCGATCACTCCGAGTTCCATGCCCACGGGAGCGAGCGGCACGAGTTCCTTGAGACGTTTCTCGATCGCCTCGCCCATGGTGACTACATTGCCGCCCTCGACGGTCGATATAGCCAGGCCGATGGCGCGTTCCCCGTCGAAGAAGAGGAGCTTGCTCGGGGGATCCTGGTAGCCCCTCCGGATGGTCGCCACGTCCTGCAGGTAGATCTGCCGGCCCGAGCCGAGGGTGCTTATCAGGAGACCGCCGAAGTCCTGCTCGGACTTGAATTCGCCCGTCGGGTTGATGGGAACCAGGAAATCACCCACCTCCACCCGCCCCGCTTCGACGGGGATGTTCTTGGCCGTGAGTGCGGAATAGATCATCTCCGGGGAGATGCCCAGTTGCGCCATCTTGGTCCTGGACATCTCGACATAGACTACTTCGGGCTGCTTGCCGTACACGGTGATCTTCTTGACATCCTGGACCAGCAGAAGTTCACGCTGGAGAAGGTCGACGAAGTCCCAAAGCTCCCTGTAGGTGTAACCCTCACCCGAAATCGCGATGTAGATGCCGTAGACGTCGCCGAAATCGTCGTTCACGATCGAGGGGCCGGCCCCCGGAGGGAGATTGGTCTGGGCATCGGTCACCTTGCGGCGGAGCTCGTCCCATACCTGCGGAAGACTGGCCCTGTCGTACTTGTCCTTGATCTTGGCCTTGATCATGGACATGCCGCGGGTCGAACGGGACTGCACGTATTCCAGCTGCCCGAGTTGCTGCACGGCCTTCTCGATGACGTTCGAGACCTCGGTCTCGACTTCCGCCGCCGATGCGCCCGGGTAGGGCGTCAGGACGATGGCCTCCTTTATGGTGAACTCGGGATCTTCCAGGCGCGGCAGGGCCCGGTAGGACATGAGCCCCACCACGACGAGTATCGCCGCCGAGACCCACGTGATTATGTTCTTCTTGATCGAGAACTCAGCGATGTTCATGTCTCACCCGGCGTTCCCCTACTCTTCCATCAGGCGGACCTTAAGGCCCTCCCGCAGATGACTCACTCCGGCCACCACGATTCTCTCACCCGCCCTGAGCCCGCTCAGGACCTCGACGCTCCCGGTCCCCGTCACCGCCCCGAGCGTGACTTCCCGGCGGTGTACCGTCATATCGTCGGGGTCTATCACCCAGACCGCCTGGGCGTCGCCTTCCGCGTCCGGGAAAACCGCGCTCGCCGGCACCGCGAACACCCCCGCATGCCCGGCCGCCGGGCGCGTTCCCCTGGCGATCACCTCCGCGGTCATACCGGGCAGGATGCTGATTCCCTCGGGTTGCGGCATCGTAAGCCGGAGCTGGTAGGTCTGCGTTGCGGGGTCCGCCTGCGCCGCCATCTCCTTGAAGGACAGCGGAAACTCACGGTCCGGGGCGGCCTCGAACCTGGCGCTCACCTCCAGCGCGGCCTCGTCCAGGTCGTCCACACCGGCTATCAGGTGTTCGGGGACGTCCACGACTATATCCAGCGAGGAGATGTCGTGAAGACTGCATATGACTTGCTGGGCCCGCACGTCCTCGAAGTTCTCCACATACCGGTCGCCGACGATCCCGGCGAAGGGGGCTCTCAAGTACGTGTAGTCCAGGTTCGCCTCGGCGTCCTCCAGCTTCGCCTTGGCGACGTCGCGCTTGGCGCGGTACAGCTCGAGCTCACTTATCGAAACCGCATCCTTCTCATAGAGGTTCTGGTAGCGCTGATAGTCCGCCTCCGCCTTGGCGAACGCGGCCTTCGCCTCATCGAGGGCTATGCGGTAGTCGCGCGGGTCGATTCTCGCAAGGAGCTGACCTTTCTCGACTCTCTGACCCCGCTCTATCGGAAGCTCGATGAGCGGCCCGGAAACACGGAACGAGAGATCGGCGCGCTCCGACGCCTCCACCCTGCCGGGAAAGCTCCGGCTGCCGCTCAGAACGTTCCCCACAACCATGCTCTTCACCGGCCGGACTACGGCGGTCTCCTCCTGGGCCTTCTCCCCGCAACCTGCGGTCAATAATACGCACGCCGCCAGGGACGCCGCACACATCCGTTTAAGGCTCTTCACGCCTCTCCCTCCTTACAGGCTCGCCTACTCTCCCTTAACCGCCCTGGATATCCTCCGAGCCATCTCGAGATTCTCCTCCGGCGTATGGTCGTACTCGAACCACGAGATCGCGCGTTGCAGCCCGACGAGGTCGCCCAGGAAGGTGTAGATCGCCGCCGCCGCGTCCTGGTCGGCCCTGAAACTCTGGTTCTGGGCGTCCAGCAGATCGGTGATGTTCACTATCCCCTGGGCATACTTGTCCTTGACGACTTCGAGGTTGAGCCTGGAACTCTCGGCCGCCTGCCTCGCAAGCGTAAGACTCGGGTACGAACTCTCGATACGGCGGATCGCTGTCCTCACGCGCTGCTCCACCCGCTCGCGGACGAACTCGCGCTCTCGTTTGAGCTTCTCGAGCTCGGACTCCTGGAGTTTCATGTCCTCGTAGCGGTCGACGCCGTTGAAGATCGGGTAGCTCGCCCCGAGCTCGAACCTGTAGGTATCCTCGCGCGCGCCCTCGACGTAGGGCAACCTGTCGAACTGGTAGTCGTACGCGAAACTCGCGAACAGAGAGGGCAGCACGAACTTGCGTTTTCTCAGTCCGTACTGGATCTCCTGGGCCTCTATGGCCCTGTCATAAGCCCGGAGTTCCGGTGAGGTCTCCGCGGCGAGATCGACCATGAACTCGCGGAACGCATCGAGCGCGTCAGGGCTGACGAGCACGCTCGAAAGGTCTGCGCCCACGAAGGACAACGTATCCGGATCGATCTTGTATTCCTCGGGAGTCCAGCGGAGCTTCTGGTCCAATCCGAGCACCCGGTTGAGGGCTATTCTCGAAGCCTCCACATCCGTGTTGGTTTTCAGGAGCTGGGCGCGCCGCTGGGCGAGCTCCGCTTCCCATCTGAAGACTTCGTCCTTGCCCGAGTAGCCGGCCTGGTACCGTATCGTCGAGAGTTCGAGGTTGGCCTCGGTCAGCCGCACGTTGTCCGCCCGTACTTTCCTCAGAACGCGCGTCAATGCGAACTCGAGGTAGGACCGGCCGGCCTCCGCAAGCACATCCAGCCGCTGCGTCTCCCTCTCGAACTCTCTGCCCTCGTACAACCGGCTCGAGGAGCGATAATCGCTTATCACCCTGTCATCGAAGAGCATCTGCGAGACCCGCACGCCTGCCGCCGTCAACTCCGTGGGCAGGAGACTGGTTTCGAGGACGGGCTCGTTCCTCATATACGACGCGGCCCCGAGCACCTGCGGCAGCATGGGGCTCAGCGCCCTCCTCTTGCCGCGGTAGGCGCTCTCGACATCGGCGTCCTTGATCGACAGTCCGACATTCCCCTGCTCCGCGGCCTTCATCGCCTCCCTCAGCGTCAGCAACTTCTCGCTCCGCTCCAGGGCGTCGACGTGAATGAAGTCCGCGAAGGCGAGCACCTGGAAATCGGGCCTGTAGCCGATGGCGGCCGCGGTCTGCCCGTTGATCAGGACCTTGGTGTCCACGGTGAGGAAGACGGGGAGCTCGCTCACCGCGCGCCCCCTGACGATGCGGGCGATATTGAGAGCCACACGCTTCACCATGTACCTGCCGACATCCGGGATCGCCGCCATGAATACTCCGAGCTCCACGTCCCGACGGCCCAGCATGCTGAAAGTCGCCATCCCGCGCGCGGTCGCTTCGTCCGCCAGCCGCCCGCGCTCCTCATCCGAGAGCCGGGGCAGGTCAGTGAGGCAGAGAACACCGGCGGGTGCAAGTCCCGCCAGCACACCCGGCGCGTAGCCCGAAACGAACAGGGGCTCTATCACAAAGCCGCGGCCGCGCTCGTACCGGG
>JALGWA010000043.1 GCA_025774425.1 bacterium | reverse complement strand
ACACGCGAAACCTACATCGGCAGCGACAGCACGTCCTACAACATCGAGCTCCCCCTCGCGTTCGATTATTCGCGCTACGTATGGCATCACCCCAAGAGCAAGGTAATCTTCTCGACGTCGTTCTACCCCAACCTCACCACCGAGGGGCGCTACCGCGCCTCCGTCAACCTGGACCTCGTCCATGAGATCTACAAGGACCTCCACTTCGTCATCGGCTTCTACTTTGACTATGACAGCAGGCCGCCGGAGGACGCCGCCAAGGATGACTACAGGTTGACCACCTCTCTCAGGTACACCTTCGGCTAGATGCGACATTTCACGAATTCGCGATATACCGCGCCCAGGCGCGCCGCACTTGACAGCAGCGCCCCCGAGGTGTAACCTGCGATGGGGCGGCTCGAGCCGCCGGAACGTGGAGGAGTGAAGCATGGCTGAAGAAGCGCAGGACTACGAGGCCATGAGGGCCGAGCTCGACAGGCGCATGCAGGAAGTCATAGATGGATCGGCGGGAGAGGCCGCCGGCGCGGCCGAGGGGAAAGCAGCGGCCGGGGCGAGCCGGGCCGGCCCGACGACACAGCCCTCGGTCCGGCTCGTGGGGACGGAGCGTCCGCATGCCGAGGCGCCCGGGCAGGCGCCGGAATTCCCCACACTCGAAGAGGTCGAGCGGCGGCACATAACCGCGGTGCTCCAAGCCACCGGATGGCGGGTCTCGGGGCCCAAGGGAGCCGCACGGATCCTGGACCTCAACCCATCGACATTGCGCTCGAGGATGAAGAAGCTGGGAATCTCACGCGATATGTCGCGAAAACGCGATATATAGCGATACCAATTACCCCTTCTGCCACCACGCTCCCATGAGCGAGCGGTGCCCACCCAAGTGATATACGGCTGCAAACGACCTCGGCCGGCGGCGGACACCCAGGCGCCCGACCCGGCCGCGCCTGCCGCTCGCATCGGGTCGCCGTCTCTCCTCGACGTCCTCCGCGCCGACCGGCGGCATGCGCACCTTCGGACGATGCCTTCGGGCAGGTATGGCGCAGGCACGTGCCTCCGGAAACACGCTGCGGCCCCGCTCTTCTCATCACTGCACCCGTGGGGCCCGCCTGCCTGAAGACGGCCAACAGCCCATCCCACCCGTCCGGATCTCCCACGCACATCAGCCTCGACGGCCTGGAGGGGGCGCCTTGTCCACTCGTGTTCCCACGGACGCGCGAGTTTTTTGCTTTACAGATTTCCGGCGTCATTATAAACTCTCGACCGGTCTTTGGTTCGACAGGAAAGGAGTGAAAGCGTATGTGCAGAATCACGGCGTCGGCAGTAGTCTCGATCCTCGTCCTCATGTCCGCTTCTTCTCTGCTCGCCGGCGAAAGCGAGATCGCGGTTTTCGCCGGAGGCGCGCGCCATGATCAGACGAGCGCCCTGACCCTGGGCGCCGGCTACGAATACCGCTGGACGGCGACGGCGGGGGTCGGCGTTCTCTTCGAATATGTTCACGGCGACAGGCTTACGAGAGAGTACGTGTTCGGAATACCCTTCTACGTCCATCCATACGGCGGACTCCGCCTCGCATTCGCGCCTCTCTTTGAGGCGAACGACGAGGAAGGCACCACCGTCAACAGGGGCGCCGTGCGGATAGGCATCGCATATGCCATCGAGTTGGACAATTTCAACATCACTCCCCGGTTCGACTCCGACTTCAGGAGCGAGACTGTTTACACGGTCTACGGAGTGGGGTTCGGCTACAGGTTCTGACGCCGACACGCAGGCCGACCTCGTGGAACGCACATGAATCCGGGCGGCGCTCCGGGCCGTCGCAGCCGGGGTGGTGTCGAGGCACGGCTTCACCCAAGAAATGCATTGACATGGTTCGCCGCTGCTGACAGAATAGCGCCAAATCGCCCAATGACAACGCACATGCACGTCTGAAAGGAGGAGTGCCGATGAAATCGGTTACGTTTGGACTGCTCTTGGCGGTCCTGGTCGCCATGCCGGTTCTCGACCAGGCTCAGGCGAGGGAGAAAGACTGGGAGGACTGGAACTTCGGCCTTGGCCTCTACCTCCCGTTGACCAACGTATCCGGGGACATGTCCATGGCGAGTTCCGCGGGCGGGACGGCGGATGTCCCCATCGACCTTGGGTTCAGGGATATCACGGACAACTGGAAGGGCGGCGTCTCCGGCGCCTTCGCGCTCAAGAAGAACAGATGGAGCGTCAACCTCGACCTCAACTACGTGAAGCTGGAATCCGAAGAGGCCATCCCGTCCCTTCTCGATGATTCGACCGAGGTCAAGAACACGTTGTCGATGAGCAGGGACGAGTTGTTCTTCGGCTATCAGATCAGCGATCCCGACCAGGGAGTCTCCGAGATAATCTTCGGCACGCGCTACCTCGGACAGAACATAAAGCTCTCAGCCCAGGGCGGAGAGCACGCCTTGTCGGAGACCGGCATCGACATGGACGTCACCGAGAACTGGTGGATGGGCTTCATCGGCGCCCGTTTCGCCGGACCGCTCGCCGGAAGCGAGAAGTGGCTGCTCCTCGTTCGCGCCGATGTGGGCGCCTTCGACACGTCGGGGAGGATCACCTGGCGCGCCGACCTCGGGGCCGACTGGAGATTCGCAAGGCACTGGGATCTTGCGCTGATGTACAAGTGGCTCGGCGTCGACTACAAGAAGGGCGAGCCCGGGGATGCCGGTTACTATTACTACAAGGCCGTCGAGCACGGCCCTGTGATCGGCATCGGCTTGATGTTCTGATCGAGCGACAGACGAATCCGGCAACGGGGTCAGGTCCTGGCTCAAGTCTCCCGGCCTGACCCCTTTTTCATTCGCCAAAATCCGTGAAACACGTGATCTCGCGGGAGGCGGCGTTGGCCAGGAATTACATGGTCTTGTACGGCAAGAATCCCGTCGTGGAGCGCTTGAGGGCGAACCCGCAGACCATCAGGAAGATCTTCCTCGCGGAAAACTTCAACGACGCTGAGATCCTGAGATTGATCGAGCACCACGCGGTCGAGGTCGAGAGGTTGTCGGCCTCAGAGCTGGCGAAGAAGAGGCCCGCGAAGGACGTCCAGGGCGTATACGCCAAGATAGACAAGTTCGAGTACGCCGACTTCGAGGTTCTGCTCGAAAGAGACCGGGGCGACAGGCCGGCTCTAGTCTTTCTCGATCGGGTGAACGACCCCCACAACCTGGGGGTGATTATCCGCACCACGGCTTGCTTCGGGGGATTCGCCGTCGTCATACCCGAGTTCGAGGCCTGCGAGGTCACGGAGACCGTTCTCCATGTGGCTTCGGGCGGGGAGAACTACACCCCCGTCTCCCGGGTCACCAACATCTCGAAGGCGATCGTCCGGGCCAAGGAGTCGGGCTACTGGGTGGTCGGCGCGGTGATCGACGCGGAGGCGGTGGACATCACCGAGGCGGACCTCCCTTTCCCCCTGGGCCTTGTCCTCGGCTCGGAGGGCTCGGGCATCAGACCCGGCGTGCGCAAACATCTCGACATCACGGCGAGAATCCCCATGAGGGGCGCCCCGCTCTCGCTCAACGTCAACACGGCCTGCGCCGTTTTCTGCCACGAGATATCGAGGCGCATCGCCAAGTCCGAGGGCGGCTGACCAGGGGCCCCGCCCGCACTCGACATCCGCCCCGAGGGACGCGTGAGGCGGCGGAGCCCCGGCCCGGACCTACCGGGGAGCGTGCTCGACCGTGAACAGGCTGTCAACGTCCACGGCGAGGAATGCTCTCCCGGCGGCCTCGACGCCCTTCGCCTCCACGAGGTCCCGGACGAGACCGGGTATGCCGGGCCGCAGGCGTATGGTCACTTGCCGACCGGCCTCCGTCTTGAAAACCGCCCACGCAGGAGCGGGCGCCTCCTCCACCAGTATGTTGCCCTTGCCCAGAGTGCAGCCGCTCCCGATCTGCACGCCGTCGATGAGGCATGAGCTAGGTGTGACGCGCGGCGAATGGACCTCCGCCGAGATGCCGAAGTGACCTTCCGAATCGAGTCTGGCGAGGGCGAGTTTGCCCATGCGGTAGCCTATCACCACATAGGGACCGAGATGTCCGTGAAAGGCTCTCAGGAGAGTTTCCACCGGGACCTCCTCTTTGCGGTCGTGCGAGTGGGAACCCCTGTCCAGCGGACCCCTCGCGTAGAGATTCCTCAGCGCCGCCAGGGCGCCGTCGAGATCGGTCAGTCTCGCGATCCGGACGTTCCCGTCCGGCGACGGTATGAGGTCGAAGCCGCCGTCGGTCTGCATCGCCGTGAAGGCCTGTTCGTCGAACTCCACGAGGTCTTCTCTCAGGAAGGCGACCGCGGCGAGGTCGTCAAAGAGCGCGACGTGGCCCGTCCCGGGCCCGAGGCCGTCGAGCATCCGCTTCACCCACAGGACGGGCGGTGATGGGCCTTCGAGCGAAGACAGGAAGCCGACCCCGTCGACCTCTTCCGCCCCGGAGACGTCTATTACGAAGATCCGGGCGCCTGAGCCGAAGACGGCCGCCGAGGCCTCGGAATCGTAGGTGAGATTCCAGCCCGACATGCTTCGACCCTCGAGGACGGCCGGGATCCAGATTGCCCCGATGCTGCGGAATCCCTGCGGATCGGCGGCTCGGAGGGCCATCAGGTTGCCGAGAGGGCCGAGGGTGAGATAGTCGACGTCGGTGCTTCGATCCATGACGCCTGCCATGACCGCGGGACTGAAGTCCGCCACCGTCGTATTCCTCGGCGGCGGGAACGTAGCACCGGCAAGACTATTGGCCGTCCGCCTCCACGGAGGCTCCCCCAGTCCCGGCCTCTCCAGGCCCCTCACCACCGGGATGGAGCCCGAGCGGCCGGCTTCCAGAAGACCGACCAGGATATCGGTGCCCCTGCCCAGGCTCGTCGATCCCTCCACCGTCACGAACGCGTCGACGGCGGTGGTCGAATCCGCCAGCAGGGCGAAGACGGCCCTGACGTCATCGAGCCCCATGTCCGTGTCGACTATGACATGCCTGGGCGCCCCCGGTGAATGCACCGTGTGGGCGAAAGCGCACAGAACCGAAACGAGGCAGGCGGCCGCCGCCAGCGGCGCCGCCCTGCGTGAAAGTGAAAGCAGGCCTGTTCCTAGTCTCATCCTCGACCTCCTCCGTATGCCGCCTGCGCCCGGCCGGGCGGCGCCGCAATCCCCTGCATCATCCGGAACCCAGGCGCGCCGTGACGAAAACCGTCCGGCCCGGCATGGGATAGCCCGGCTGGAAGGCGTAGGTTTCATCGGCCAGGTTCTCCACCGAGAGCGACAGCCGGCAGGGGATCGGCACATAACCCGAAACGTCGAATGCGACCCCGGCGTTCAGGACGAAATAGGCTGGGAGCTCCTCGATGCCGGCGATCGCGCCGGCACCGCTGCGGGCGTTGAAGGCGTACTGCTCGGTGACATACTCGATATCGAGAGTCAACTTCAGCCTGGAAACGGGCTTGTAGTTGGCCCCCGCCGAGCCCGAGAATCCCGGCGCCCGGGGCGTCTTCTCATGCTTCGGATGGAGCAGAGTGATCGCCCCGTACAGCGACAGGTCCCGCCTCGGCGCCACCGCCGCCCCGGCCTCCAGACCGGTGACGTCGTACTCACGCGTGTTGACGAGACCCGCCGGGGTGAACTCCATGAGATTGTCGGCCCGGTCGCGGAACACGGAGACCTGGACGTCCACCCCCTCACCCAATGCAGCCTTCACGCCCGCCTCGGCATGGTCGAGCACCTCGGCCTCAAGCGTATCGATCGTCGAGGTCGCGACGCCGACCGCGTATACACCCGGGTAGGAAACCCCGCGCGAATAGGCCGCGAAGATCCTCCAGCCGCCCGATTCCAACATGAGCCCCGCGTGGGGCGCGGCTTCGGACGCGAACCTGGAGTGAGTGTAGTACCTCATGCCCAGGGAAGGGACGACGACGGCTCCGCGCAGGCCGATCCTGTAGCGGGCCGCCAGGGCGGGCGCGAAGGTCGTGAAGCGGCCCTCGTATCGGAACGGCACGGTCCCGAACGTAGTCGTGTTGCGGAATTCGCCGCCTTCGTCTTCGACCTCGAGCCCGACCGTGACGCCGAGATCGCCGCGGGCCACGTCGGCCGACCCGCGGAAGCCGTAGTTCTTCCAGTCCGTGTCGGAGTTCCCGGCCGGCGTCCCCGGCCCGGCGAGATGGTCCTTCTCCCATCGAATCCTGCCGTCCTCGTAGTACACGAGCGCATAGCCGTCGAGGCCCGCTCCCTTGCGGTCGAGCCTGAGGTTGTGGCTCAGTGTCTCCGTCGCGAACCTGTCCCGCTCGGGCGTCGGCCCGTCGATCCGGCCGGGATCGCGACTCCAGTTGTCGGTGTGCTGCAGGACGTATCCCACATGGATACCGCTGGAGGCGTCAAGCCCGAGCCGGACGAACTGGGATCCGACTCGGCCGTCGGCGTGGACGCGATGGCCGTCGGATCGCCTGTAGGCGCCTCCCACGTAATAGTCGAGGGCCCCGACCTTGCCCCCGTGGCGGAGCACGCCCCCGAACGTGTCGTACTCGCCGAAGGTGAGGTCGACGGAAGTCTCATACCCCGCCCGGACGCGCTTCATGGTGCTGACGTCGACGGTTCCGAAGGTGCCGCCGTAGACATACGGCTGAGGGCCCTTGTAGACGTCTATACTCGAGGCGTAGTCGATGGGAACGATGTCCATGACCGGGTGCGACCAGACGCCCACTTCGCGCGGGGCCCCGTCCACGTACACCTTGATCTCACTGCCGGGCCGCCCGGCCCCCTGGCCCCGGATGTAGACGGACCCGCCCTCGCCCCCACCGTAAGAGCCGACTAGGTTGTATCGCGAGATCGTGACGCCCGGGAGCAACCGGAGGGCGGACGGCAGGTCCCGCGCCCCGAGGTCCTCCACCTGACGTCGTCCCACGGTCGTAGTCGTTCCTCCATAGACGTCTACATCCTCTTCCGCCATAATCGGCCTGGCCGTAACCTCCACGGTGTCGATCATGACCACCATGCGCCCGCCGCCCCGGACCATCCCCGCCGAGGCGAGAAGCGCTCCCGAGAGAAACGCCCCCACGCGAATCAGCGCGGAAAGACCGTGCACCCTCATGTCCGCCGTTCCTCCATCTCGTTTCGCCCGCCCGGGCGGCACCGTCACAGACCGCGCCCGGTCGATGCAGCCGCGAGCGAGGCGTACTTGACTCCCTTGACCGCCCTCAGTTTTCTCGCAAGGCCCTGCACCTTCTCCGGCCCGCCCCGAACGACGACGATCTCGAGGCAGTTGTCGGGATCGAGGTGAACGTGCTGCGACGAGACTATGAGGTCGTAGTAGTCGTGCTGGATCCGTGTCAGCCGGGCTGACAGACCCCGCGCATGGTGGTCGTAGACGAGAACGATCGCCGCCGCGACCTCCCTGCCGGATTTCCACTCCTTCTCCACGAGCGCGGCGCGCATGAGATCGGCGATCGCCTTGGAGCGCGTGGGGTATCCTGACTCCCGCACGTAGCCGTCGAACCTCTCGAGCAGGGCGCCGTCGACCGAGACGCTGAATCTCTTGATCGAATGCATACCTCCTCCGTATGACGATTCGCAGTTTCGTAATACAGTACCCCGCCCGGTCCGGCCGGTCAAGCTTTTTCGAGGGCGGCTACGCCCGGTCATGAGATCGGCGCTTGACAACCTCCGCCCCCGGTGTCAATATCGGGCGCCCGGACACCGGGGCGTTCCCGGGCGGAGTATTCCGAACCCTCTGCCGCATGAAGCGAGTCTAACAAGGGTCGCTTATGCTCAACGCGGCGAAGCGCGAAACCGACACGGCCTGGCCGTAAGGAGGACCGACTCATGAGACTCACATCAGTGGCCCTGTTCCTGCTGGCGGTCGTGACGCTGACGTCGGCCAGCCGGGCGACGAGATTCGAGATAAC
>JALGWA010000042.1 GCA_025774425.1 bacterium | reverse complement strand
TTCTTTCTTCTTTACGAGGTCGGTCAACGTCTTACTGGCGTCGTCGCCGGGCTCCACCGGGAACGCGGATATGCCCAGCCCCTCGAAGGCGACGACGGTCGCCTTCTCGCCGACGAACGCGAGCTTGCTAGAAGGCATCGGGTATGCGCTCCTTTACCGCGTCGGCGGCCATGCCCTTGTCCTTGGCCGCGAAGATCAGCCTCAACGTCTTTATCTCCATCTTCTTTATCAGCGCGTAGGCCGTCACTATCTCGAAGCCGAAGGTGAAGTATTTCGACAGCCTGAGGAAGGAGACCAGGTGGCTGTCTATTTCCCTCTCCAGCGGCACCATCGAACCGTCCTTCGCGAGGCCCGCGGCGCCCTTCTCGATGACCGGCCTGTACGGGCTGAACTGGAAGCGCGCGAGAACCTCCTCGACCGGCGCCTGGAAGACCGACGTGAAGACCTCGGCCGCGACGCCGCCGCCGGGGTAGAGGAGCCGCTCGACGGTGCGCGGGCCGAGCTCCATGTACCTCGCGCGGAGGAAGGTCCGGACATTGGCGAGGTCGATTCTCACCTTCACAAGGGTTTCCAGGTACGGCACCCCGTGCTCCGCGGCGGTCTTGAGGAAATGCGCGAACATCACCCCGTCGATGGCCGTGTCCACCTCCGCGGGATCGGAGGTCTCCTCCCATGCCGCCCGCCCGCGGGCCGCGGCCTCGTCGAGGGGCGCCGGCAGGCGGCCCGCCGCCTCCCCGGCGAGGAGGTGCTTGATCTCCACGGCCGGGTACCTGCCGAGGTCGGTGTAGAGCCCCGACAAGTCAAGACCGGAAAAGGTCTCGCGGAGCAGCACCTTGAGATTGTTGAAGTCGTGCTCCAGCCTGAGCACGTCGCTCAGGGCGACATCCCGCGAGAGCTCGTCGACGAGGGCCAGCACCCTCGCCTCCTCATGCCGGAGGAAGGTCTCGTAGCCGGCATGCTCGACTTCCTCGAGATGCTCGCCGTAAGCCGTATCGGCCAGGAGGCGCATGCAGTCCTCCACGCCGGGCGCCTCGGCGAGCCGCTCCATGCGCTGCCTGCCGAGGAGTTTGACCTCGAGGGCGCGCACGCGGCCGGAGGCGAATGCGTATCTGACGTCATGGCTGGATATCGAGTGCGCGTGCAAGTATCTCATGCGTCCCTAACCGGCCTCCTCGAAGAGCGCGTCTGAAACCTCGAGTTCGACCTCGTCCCTCAGGACGGAGAGCATCGACTCGAAGGTGGCGTTGGTCTCCCTGCGCCCGCTCCTCAAGACGAAACCACCCTTCATCGGCCTCGTGTCCTCCGCGATCTTCACGTCGCCCTTGAGTCCCTTGGCCTCGAGCTCGCGGTTGAGGTCGTCGAGAAACCGCCCGCCCAGCTTCTGCTTGTCCTCCGGCGAGAGCACGATCTCCTCGTCTCCCGTCCGGATCTCCTTGAGAAGAAGCGCCTTCGTCAGCGAGTAGCCGCTCTCGACGTCCTTCCGCCTGAGCTCGGCCATCGCCTTGTCGAAGACCTTGTCCATGAAAACGCCCTTTTCTCCGAGAACGGCCTTGCGGGCGTCGAGCTCGCGGATGCTCACCTGCCTGCGGATATGCTCCTTGGCCTCCTCGGCGGCGCGCACCTCGGCGGCCTTCACTATCTCCTCCGCCTTGGCCTCGGCCTCGGCGACGATGCTCCCGCGCTCGGCTTCGCCCTCGGCGACGATCTTCCGCGCTTCCTCCTCGGCGTCCCTGAGTATGCGGTCTCTCAGTCTCTGCGCTTTGGCTTGCTCCATGACATGTGGCTCCAAGAGTTCTTTCGATCTAGCCGAGATTGATACCCTGCAGGAGCAGAATCGTGGCCAGCAGACCGAAAATGGCGTAGGTCTCGACCATGGCCGCGTAGATGACGCCCTTCATCATGGCGTCCGGGCGCTTCGCCGTCAGCTCGACGCCGGCCGAACTGGTCTTGCCCTGGTGGACCGCGGAAAAGAAACCTGCGATCGCCACCGGGAGCATGGCCGAGAAAATCTGGAAACCCTGCCACATGGTCAGCGATACGGAACCGCCCCCGACGAATCCGAGCTTGATAATCACGAGGAAAGTCCCCAGCAGACCGTAAATGCCCTGTGTTCCGGGCAGGGCCACCAGAATCAGGAGCTTCCCGAAGAGGTCCGGCTCCTCCGCGAGAACACCGTCGGCGGTCTGGGCGGCCGTCGCGATTCCGATGGCCGAACCCGTGCCCGCGAGCAATGCCGAGAGCGCTCCGCCGAAGATCGCCATTGCAAGTCCTATAGGATCCATTTGGCTTCTCCTTCCCCAGATCCCTGTGTCATCAGTTCTCTTCCTCAACCAGTCGCGTGAATTTCAGCTCTTTCTTGAACGGTCTGAAAGGCTTCCCACCTCCTTCGAAGAACTTCGGGTAGAACTCGACGTATTGGAGACGCGCCGAGTGGACGAAGCCGCCCAGCGCGTTCACGGCTATGTTGAAGGCGTGCCCGCCGATCAGCACGAATATCATGGCGGGGTAGCCGACGAAGGGTATGCCCTTGGTCATGCCGGCGACGACGTTTATCACCATGCCTATCCCGCCCGTGGCGAGGCCGAGGGCGAGGAGCCTGGTGTAGGAGAGGATGTCCCCCAAGTATCCCGTTATGCCGTAGAGATTGTAGAAACCCCAGGCGAGCCTGGCGCCGGCATTCTTCGATTCCCTGTACGAAAGCGCGATGATTCCGACCGCGGCCGCGATCGCGGCGTACTTGAAAGCCGGCGAGTACTGCCCGGCGACGACGCCCGCCCTGGTGAGCGCGTAGAGCACCAGCGACCACAGCAGCACTATCCACGTCGCCTGGTCGAACACGGCGGCTACGAAATCCTTGCGGCGGAGGTTCTCCACCATGGCGATCAAGAGCCCGAATGTGACCTGGATGAAGCCGAGCATGAGGGCGAGCCCGAACATCGTCATCGGGCTCTCGAAGGGATCGAAGAGCATGAGCGACTTCCGCATCGCGCCCACCCATCCCAGCCACGGCGGGATGGTCTCATCGCTCAGGCCGAACCAGCCGCCCGTCAGGGCGCCCATCAATATGGTGAAGAGCCCGCCGATGAAGAGGAGCCACAAGAGCTTGCGCCCGCCCTTGATGTACTTCATGAGGAAGAGCGAAAGCGCCGCGAGCACGATGCCGTAGCCGGCGTCGGTCAGGCAGAAGCCGAAGAAGAGCGCGAAGAAGGGCGCCGTGAGCGGCGTCGGGTCCAGCTCGCGCGCCCTCGGCATGCCGTACATCTCGGTTATGATCTCGAAAGGCCAGATCGTCTTCCTGTTCTTGAGTACGATGGGTGGATCTTCGCCCTCGTCGGGCGGGATCTTGACGACGTCGACGTCGCCGAGGTGCTGCTCGAGGTCGCGCTTGAGGACGTCGAAATCCTTCTCGGCCACCCAGCCCTCGAGCACGCCGGCCCGGCTCGTCGAACCCGTGAGGCTGCGCGCGTAGGAGATCATCGCCTCCTGGGAGTAGTAATCGTACGCGAGCATGAGCCGTGGCTTGTTTCGGGCCAGTTCCCTGCCCTTGCCCGCCAGGTCCTCCAGGCGCTCGTCGATCTCCTTGATCCCGTCCCGTGCGGCCGCCACTATGTCCCGGGCGTAGCCCGTGTAGCCCTCGAATGTACGCACGTCGAAGTCGTTCCGCCTGAGGACGTCCTGGACGGCATCTTCCTCCGACTCGTGGTAGAAGACGATGACGTATGCATAACCCTCGCCCTTCTTGACGACGACGAGGTCGGCCGTCTCGCCGGCTTCCTCGAGTTCCGCGAGAAGGGACTCCGGCGTCCTCCCGCCGGCTATCAGGCCGGCCGTGATCACCGCCCTGCGTGTCGGCGCCAACTCCTCCAGCGGCGCGTCGAGGTCGACCCAGGGGAGCAGCTTGTCGATGTCGCCTTCCAGGGAAGTGCGCCGCTGGCGGAGGTCGTTGCGGGCGGCCTCGAGCTCGTCGACGGCCTTGAGCACGCTCTTGTGGTCGAACTCTTCGACGGCCTTCTTGAACTCATGCTGCTTGACGAGGAGTTTGCCCCCGCCCAGGCCGCCGAACATGCCCCCCCGCTCCTCGAACTCGCCGAGGGCGTCTATGACGCGCTTGAGCTCCGATGCGATCTGTTCGACTTCGCCGCCGGTCCCGGCCTCGGAAGTCTCGACCTCGCCCGCCAGCGACGTCTCCTTGAGGTCCAGGATCTGCACCCTGCCTCGATCCTGGAGATGCGCGAGCAGGGCGTCCCTCTCGTTCAGCGGGAAGAAGACGGCGACTTTCTGCATCGGGGTGAGAGCCATAGGATTAACCCGTCATCTTGTTGATGATGATCTCAACGGCCTTATCGACCATTGCGGAAGCCCTCGCGCGGACGGCCTCCATGTCCTCGGCCTCGCGCGCTTCGATCTCCTTGACCTTCCCGGCGGCGTCCTGTTTGGCGCGCTCGAGCGCGGCCTTCACGATTTCCCTTCCCCTCGCCTCCGCTTCCTCGACTATTCTGCGCGCATCGTCCTTCGCCCCGGCGATGATCTCGGCCTTCCGCTTCCTGGCCTCCTCGACCATGCCGGCCGCCCTGGCCTCGGTGTCCTTGATACCGTCTATGATGTCCTTGACCATAGCCCTCCCCCGCAGACTGCCTTGCGAGTCCGGGTTATCCTGCCTCTAGAGAGAACGGTGTCCACGAAGTAAGCCCAATATTGTTACTACGCCCGGCCGGCACGTGTCAAGCTATTAAACCCGCGCCGGCCTGCAACCTCAAGGGTTTCGAAGGCGCACCCGGAGGTGCGCCCGACTGCCGGGCTTGACAATCGGCGCCCCGTCGGTAGAATGCGGAATTACAGTGAAAGCCGGGATGAGACACCGCTCATACGCACTGCTCGCCGCCTTCGCCGCCGCACTTGCCGCCGGGCCCCGGCCGGGCCTCGCCGGCGTCGCCCCGGCCGCGGCTCTCGTCACCCCCGTCACGAGCACGTGGACGATCGACCCCGACTCGACGGCGCGCCGGGGCCTCGAGCCGGGTCTCTCCGTACGCCTGCGGCTCGTCGAGACGGAAAACATAGTCGCGCTGGGACGTGATGCATACCCGACGAGCATCGACATGACGAGGACGAGGGTGAGGCTGTGGGCGGACGCGTGGTTCACCCCGAAGGTCAGGTCCCGTCTGCAGGTCAACTACCAGCGCATCGACTACCGGCATTGCGCGACCTGCGAGGAAAGGACAGGGGAGGTCATGATCGAGAACTTCTACGTCGAGGCCTTCGACATCGCCGGCGCGCCCGTCGGTTTGCGTGTCGGCCGCCAGAACCTCTTCTACGGCGACGGCCTGCTGATCTGCGACGGCACGCCGCTCGACGGCTCGAGGACGCTGTACGTCAACGCCGCCCTTCTCACCTTCGCCATCCCCCAGTGGGCGGTCGACGTCTTCGCCGCCGCCAACTACGAGAAGGAGGACCTGCTGCCCGTCATAGACGACCAGCACCTGCGCCTCGTCGAGACCGACCAATGTCTCATAGGCGTCTACGCCAAGACAATGCCCTACATGGGCGAGGCGATGGCGTTCACGCTCGAACCGTACTTCATCATCATGCGCGAGAGGGCCGAAGACTGGCAGGATCGCGTAAATACCCTCGGGGCCAGGCTCGTCGTTCCCGCCGGCCTCGCCCGGCTCCGCGGTGAGGCCGCGTACCAGACGGGCTACACACACCCGGACTACTCCGCCGAGGGCGGCCAGGAGGCCAAGAACGTCTCCGCCTTCGGAGGGACGGCCTACTTGGACGCCGTGGTCCACAAACGCCTCGGCCTCGGGTTCACCCTCGGCTACGTCTACCTGGGCGGCGACAATCTCAAGACGCACGGCAAGTTCGAGGGGTGGAACCCCGTCCTCGGGCGGTGGCCGCAGTGGAGCGAGCTCTACATTTACACGCTGGTCCCGGAGGCGGGAGTGGCGTACTGGCAGAACATCAAGTTCCCGCTGCTCGAGGTCGAGATCATGCCCCTCGAGGGCCTCGTCTTCGACGCCAGGGTGCTGTGGATGTACGCAAACCGCCCCGACCCAGGGACCTGTGTCCCCGCGGGCACCGATTTCGATGAACCCCAGTCCATGAAGCGCGGCAACCTTTACGCCTTCCGGCTCTCCTACGAGGCCGGCGACCACCTCGCCGGGCACTTGCTGTATGAGCGCTTCGAGCCGGGCGGCTATTACGATTGGCTGTGGGAAGAGTGCGGTTCAAGCGGGAAGCCCGAGCCGGCTGACTTCCTGCGGTTCCAGATCAGTTTCGGCATCTAGGAGGAAATCCCATGGCGCCCTACGGCCTGCCGTGGTCGACGTTCTCGGCCATCATCGTCACGGCCATAAGCATCGGCGTCTCGATCGTCTGGGCCGTCGTGGACGCGCGAAGGGACAGGCGCCGATGACGGACGGGTGCACCGACTGATGGAGCGGCTGACATACATCCTCGTGCTGGCACTCTACCTCCTCGTGCTCGGCCTGGTGGGATTGTTTTCCTCGCGTCGCCTCAAGAGCTCGGCGGACTACGCCATCGGCGGGCGCTCCATAGGACCGTGGGTTACCGCACTGTCCTTCGTCGCCGCGTACTTCTCGTCCGTGCTGATAATCGGGGGCGGCGCCTTCGGATACAAGTACGGCCTCGCGACGCTGTGGATCGGGGCGAGCAATGTGCTCGTCGGGTGCGCTCTCGCGTGGATCGTTCTCGGCAAGCGCATAAGACGCATGACCGAAGAGACGGGCTCGATGACCATATCGGAGTTTCTCGGCAAGCGCTACCGCTCGCGGGCGGTGATGATGTTCTCCGCCGCCGTGATCTTCCTTTTCCTCATCATCTACAACGTCAGCGTGATCAAGGGCATGGCCAACGCCATCCAGGTCCTGATCGACATACCCTACTGGGGCGGTGTGCTCATCTCGGGACTCATCATCGTCTTCTACGTGACCGTGGGGGGTTATCTCGCCGTCGTCTGGACATCCTTCATCCAGGCATGGATCATGATCGGCGGCCTCATACTCCTTGCGCTCGTCGCCCTGAGCCGCGTGGGCGGCCTGACCTCCGCCGTCCGGCAGCTCAGGGCGGCGGACGCCGGCTTCGTCGAGACGCCCGGGCTGTGGGGATGGGCGGGACTCGTCTCCTTCTGCCTCATCGTCAGCCTCGGGACATGGGGCATGCCGCAGCTCGTCATCCGCTTCTACTCGATCAAGAATGTCCGCATGCTGCGCGTAGGTACCATCGTGGTCACCATAGGCGGTTCGGTGGCCCTCCTCCCGTACCTCACCGGCGCCATCGCGCGGATACTGCACCCGGCCGTGGCGAGCCCCGACCTCGCCATCCCGATGTTGACCAAGTCCGTGCTTCCGCCCATCGGCGGGGCCGTGTTCCTCGCCGGAGTGATCGCCGCCGGCATGTCGACCTTCGCAGGGGTTCTGATCATATCCTCGACTTCGCTCGTGCGCGACACCCTGCAGCACACCTTGGGAAGGGCGCTGACGCCCGCGCAGGAGATCCGCTACGCAAGGGCGGCCAACATGGTACTCGGGGCCGCCGCCATACTGATCGGTCTCCGTCCGCCGAGTCTCATCCTCGTGTTGACGGCCTTTTCCTGGGCCGTGATCGCTTCGACCAATCTCTGGCCGCTCCTCTTCGGCATCTACTGGAAGCGCACCAACCCGACCGCCACTCTCGCCTCCATGGTCGCCGGCGCCGGAACGGCCGTCGGGTGGACGCGCCTCGGCAACCCACTCGGCCTGCATGGCTTCATAGCGGGAACGTCGATCGCTCTCGTCATCATCGTCGTCGGCTCGCTTCTCGCCCCCGCGGGCGGGCGCGGGAACGGCCGCGACGGGAGCATCTAGCCGCAGGGCGGCCCCGCGGAGCGCCCGATACCGGGCGCCCGTTTACTCGACGACTGCGACCTTGGCCACGGCAGACCGCCCGCCGCTCTCCACGCGGCAGAAATACACACCCGGCCGCACTTCTCTTCCAC
>JALGWA010000041.1 GCA_025774425.1 bacterium | reverse complement strand
CGCCGACGCGGAAAGGGAGAAGGCCGAGCAGACGGCCGACTTCTTGAGGAACATGCTCGCCTCCGTGAACCCCGAGCATGCCAAGGGCAGGGAAGTGACCGTGCGCGAAGTCCTCGAGGAAGCGGCCGAACGGGTGGAGACAGGCCTTTCCGAACAGCCGGAGGTCCGGGCGGCCGCCCGCACCACTATCGGTGACACGTACAGGGCGTTGGGGCTCTACGACGCCGCGGAATCGCACCTGCGTGCGGCATTGGCGACGAGGCGGGAGATACTCGGCGAGAGACACATCGACGTCGCCAACAGTCTGAACTCACTGGCGCTCGTGCTCTATGAGAAGGGCGAGTACGACGAGGCGGAGGCCCTCTACCGGGAAGCCCTCGAGATCAACAAGGAGCTCCTGGGTGAGCACGAGAGGGTTGCCATAGCCCTCAACAACCTCGGCGTCCTGCTCAAGAACCGGAGGAAGTACGAGGAGGCCGAACACCTGTACCGCGAGAGTCTGGCCCTGAGCAGGAAGCTCTACAGCGGCGACCATCGCATAGTCGCTCTCAACCTCAACAACCTCGGCGTTCTTCTCAAGGCCCGCGGAAAGTACGAGGAGGCGGAGTCGTATTATCGCGAGGCCCTTGCAATGCGCAGACGCCTGCACGGGGACGTCCACCCGAAGATCGATGTATCCCTCAACAACCTGGCGGTGCTCCTCCGGGTGCAGGGGAAGTACGAGGAGGCGGAGCCCGTAGCCCGTGAGTCCCTCGCCCTTTCAAGGAATCTCTACGGCGAGAAACACCCGCGAGTAGCCACCAGTCTCAACAACCTCGCCCGGATCCTCGACGGGAAGGGCGAATACGCGGAGGCCGGGTCTCTCTTCGAGCAGGCACTGGCCATTGAGACCGAGACCTTCGGTGCAGAGCATCCCCGCACCGCCAAGACGATGAGAAGCTTCGCGTGCCTCCACCGCGCGGCCGGCAGGTACGACGAGGCCGAACGCCTCTGCCGCCGGTCCCTGGCCATACTCGAGAACGCGCTCGGGAAGGACGACGAAGAGGTGGCGAGCACGAGGCTGGAGCTGAGTCGCATTCTGCTGGACCGCGGCAGGCCGCGGGAAGCCGAGGAGCAAGTGCTGCTCTGTCTCGAGACTACGCGTAACAGGTATCCGGAGGACCACTGGCGGGTAGCCCTAGGTGAGAGTGTGCTCGGGGCCGCGCTCGGCGCGCAGGGAAGGTTCGAAGAGGCGGAGCCCCTGCTCGTCGGAAGCTGCTCGAGGATCGCCGCATCGACGAGCACGACCCCGGCGGAGAAACGAGCCGCACTCGCGCGGGTCGTGGGCCTGTACAGGAGTTGGGGCAAACCCGACATGGCCGTGGCGTACCGGGCGCGCCTGGAGGACCGGGCGGGGAGATGACGGGCATCGCCAAGGCGGCGGCCGGCCGGGCCGGGGCGGGAGGCCAGGCGTTCACTCGAGACCGCGTCGACGCGCGTAGTAGTAGATGAACTCCTGGGCGTAGCCGGCGTAGCGGCCGAAGCGCGAACGTGCGAACTCGTGAATCTCCCTCGTCTTGAGATCGCGGGAGTCGAAGTAGACCCTCTCGACCGCGCGTTTGATCCAGACGTCCACGGGGAAGGCCTCGTACATCGAGAAGGCGAAAAGCAGCACGCAGTCCGCGACCTTGTCCCCCACTCCGGGCAGGCGCTTCAGGGACTCCTTCGCCTCCGCATACGGGAGCCCGGCGACCGAATCGAGGTCCACCTCCCCGGCGGCTAGCATCCTCGCCGACTCGCGGAGGTAAGGGGCACGGAATCCCGCGCCGCAGGACCTGATCTCCTTCTCGCGGCAGGCGGCCAGCGTGCCCGGCTCGGGGAAAGCGTGGACGAGCCGGCCCAGCAATGAATGTGCCTTGCCCATCCTCACCGATATCCGCCCGACGAGCGACTGAATGCGCTCGACGCGGTTGTTGGACGAAAGAATGTACGAACCCAGGCAGGGCCAGCGGTCCTGCTTGAGGATTCTCAAGCCCGGAGCCGCCCGGACGGCGCGCTTCATGAAGCCGTCTACGCATATCGACCGGATTATGCGCCCATAGTCCTCGTCCAGCCCGAGATAGGAAGCGATCGCGGCCGGGTCGGTCCCCGGCTCGGACATGTACCTGATGCAATCCCCGGCCTGACTCAGGGCCACGGCGCAGCCGCCTATCATACCCGTGCACCACTCGCCGTCCCACTTCCAGCCGAAGACCTGGCCGCAGTCCATCGAGAGCCGCAGGCTGAAATCGGGAGCGGAAAGGGACCCGCTCTGCGAACCGCACTCAACCGGTGTGCCGTCTAAGAATTGAGACATAGTGTAGCGGAATCCCTGCGAACATAGTATAATTATAGACGGGTGACGGACATGCTTCCGCTACCCGGAGCGGGGCGGCTCAGACTGTACCCATCCGGCGCTCGGCCGACTTGTGCATGAGCGGCCGGCGGCCCGAGGAGGCTTTGACTTGACGACTTGCAGACACGAATACGCGCTGGTTGCCCTGAGCCTCATAATGCTCATGCTAGCACCCGGCGACGCGTTGTCAATGAGTTTATCCGAAGGCGACACGACTCATGTCGTCCCTTACGATGAGGGCGATTTCGAGCGCATTCCCCTGGACGCAGCCGGGATCTCCCCCGTCTCCTGCCACCAGACCTACAGAGGGGCCGTTTTCGCCCTGGAGGTCGAGGTTTTCCCCACGGCATGGAGGCCCGTCCATGTCATCGAACTCGTCGGCCTGAACGGCGTTTCCATCGAACCCGTGGAATTGCCTCCCGGCTGGTCGGCGGAAATCCAGCCGGGGACGCTCGGAGCATCCGCGGGCGTGCTGTCGCTCTACACCGATTCCGACCCCATCGAGCCGGGGAGCGCCCTCGGCGGCTTCAAGGTGCTCTCGAGCCGCAACCGCGCGGCGATGAGATGGTACGTCGCCGATCGGTCGGGCATACTCATGGGGAAGGTCAAGAGACTAGTACTCACCTGCCCTTCGGCGACCGCGCCCACGACCTGGGGCTCGGTCAAGGCGGGATACCGGTAGAAGCTAGGTCCCTCCCACCCTCATCTCGCTCACCCTGAACGTCGGACCGGCCGTCCCGTACCTGTGGAAGAGATCGGACCCGACCGCGTCCACGCCCGCGAGCATGTCGAGCAGGTTGGCGGCGATCGTCACGTTCTTGACGGGCCGGACGACCTCGCCGCCCTCGATCCAGAATCCTCTCGCGCCGCTGGAGAAATCCCCGGTCGCCGGGTTGATCCCCACCCACCAGCCGGCCAGCGAGGTCACATGCAGGCCGCGGTCCGTTCGCCGGATGATCTCTTCCGGAGCGAGGCCGCCCGCGGCGAGGAAGTAGTTGGTCGACGCGACGCCCGGAAGCGATCTGAAGCCTCCGCGGCTCGCATTGCCCGTCGACGCCGTCCCGACCTTCCCGGCGCTCGATGCGTCGAAGAGGAACCCCTCGAGGACTCCACCGGCGATTATGACGTTGCGGCGCGACACCGTCCCCTCGTCGTCGAACGGGCGGCTCCGCGGAAGGCCCGGAAGCGTCGCGTCATCGACGACGGTCACGAGACCGGAGGCGATCCTGTCTCCGACCCTGTCCTTCAATATGGACGTGCCGTCCGCGATCCTCTCACCGCTCACGAGGTGGAACAAGTGGGTGAGCACGGCATAGGCCGTCGACCTGTCGAAGATGACGGGCGCGGACTGCGTCTTGACCGACCCTGCGCCGAGGCGCGCCATGGCCTTCCGGCAGGCGCTCGAGGCCAACTCCGACGGGGAATCCAGGCGGTCGAAGAGCCTCGCCTGCATGCCCTCCCGACCGTTGGCCACGTCGCCGTCCTTCTCCGCCACGACCGCGACTCCGACATCGAAGAGAGTGGAGCGCCGCATCGAGAGAAGGCCGGCCGTATTCGCGATAACGGTCTCGGTCTTCCTGTCGGTGTATGCGAGATCCTCCATCTTGGAGATCGCCGGGTCGCACGCGAAGCAGAGGGTCTCGGTGTCCCTGAGCAGGTTGATCTTCCGGTCGATGGAGATCGCGTCGATGTCCTCATCGTATGCATCGACGCCTGGGCCCGGGCCCGAGGGCTCGGCGAACACATCGGCCCCCGCGGCTGTCGAATGCCTGGCGAGATCGACTCCCCTGGACACCGCCGTCTCCAAGGACCCGTCTCTCATGTCGGAGCTCGAAACGAAAGCCATGCGTCCGTCCACCACCAGCCTGAGGGCATAGCCCGCCGCCTGCGTGTTCCTCAGCCTCTCGACGGCCTGATCCCTCACCTCGATGTCCACGCCCTCGGAAACCTGGAGGAAGACCTCACCGGCGTCGGCACCGCTTCTCTCTATCAGCCGGAGCAGTTTCCCGGCCATGCCCTTCGCGTCCATCCGAGTCTCCTAAGCCGTGCCGCCGACGTTCACGGCGGTTATGCGCAGCGTCGGCGCGCCCGAAGAAATCGGCACCCATTGGCCCTTGCCGCATGTCCCGGGCCAGAAGGTCGTATCGCCGCCTACCATGTCTATCCGCCGGAGGATCTCCGGACCGTTCCCGATCAGGGTCGCTCCCCTGACGGGCGACGTGATCCTGCCTTTCTCGATGAGATAGGCCTCGCGGACGCCGAAAGTGAAGTTCCCCGTGGTCGTGTCGACCTCGCCGCCGCCCAGCCTCTTGGCGTACAGCCCGCGGTCGGTGGCGCTCACTATCTCCTCGGGGTCGCTCGCGCCGTCGAGGATGAAGGTATTGGTCATGCGGACCAGCGGATAGTGCATGTAGGACTCCCTGCGACCGTTGCCCGTGAGCGGAATGCCCAGCTTGGCGGCCGTCAGCCGGTCCGAGATGTAGCCCCGAAGGATGCCGTTTTCGATCAGGACGTTGCGGCGCGACGGGGTTCCCTCGTCGTCGTAATCGAAGGATCCCCTGAGGTGGGGAATGGAGCCGTCCTCGACTATGGTCACGACATCGCTGCCCACCCTTTCCCCGACCCTCCCCGTGTAGAAGGAAGTGCCCCTTTCGATTCCGTCGGCCTCGAGGCCGTGCCCGACGGCCTCGTGGAAGACCACGCCGCCGCCCGAGGCGATCACGACCGGCATCTCACCGGACGGGGCGTCCGCGGCGTCCAGCATCGTCACCGCCTGGCGGGCACCCTCCCGGGCCGTCTCCCGCACGAACTCCTCGGTCATATGCTCGAAACCCGACTTGCTGCTCCTGCGCACGTAGCCCGGCGCCCGCCGGTCCCCTCTCACGGCCAGGATATCCAGTGAAAGCCACAAGAGCGGGATCTCCTGCCGCACGGCCACGCCCTCGCTGCTCACGACGACCATACGTCTCATCTCGTCCCGGTACTCCACCCGGACCTGTTTGATCGCCGGATCGTATTCGCGCGCGACGCGGTCGGCGAGGTCGACCACCGCGACCTTCGCGTCGGCCAGGACTTCCGCGGGGTCGGTCACATAGGAGACGATGCCGCGCGGGCGCGCGGCCGAGGGGTCGAGCGCTCCTATCCCGGTCACCGCATCCCCCGCGCCGCCGATGCGCGACGCGACGCCCGCCGCCTGCTTGAGTTCGTCCACGTCCCAGGAGTCACAGAAGGCGTAGCCCGTCTTCCAGTCCTTTATCACCCTGATGCCGCCGCCCCGGTCCAGGCCGAGTTCGATATACTCTATCCTGCCGTCGGTCATCCGGATCCCCGTGCGCACGACCTCCTCGAGATACACCTCGCCGAGCAGGCCGCCCCTCGCCAGGGCCGCGCGGAGCACCGATGCGAGATCGCCGCCCGCGCCGGCGGCCGATTCCCAGTCGAGGTCGGCCCCGAGGGCCGGGCGGACACCCAGGAGGTCCGCGGCGAGCGGGGAGGCGAGGGCGAGCGCGCTCCCCTTGGCGATCACCTTTATGAAGTCTCTTCTCCTCATCGACCGTCCTCCGCTCGGCGCCGGTCCGTCGACCTGCAGGTCACCGGTCGACCCGGGCCGCCGCCCCATGTTTACCACCTGTCGCCGGTTTCCATCAAGGCGAAAATCTCCTCGAGCGGCTTGATGCCGGCACGCGCGCCTATCTCGGTGCAATTGAGAGCGGCGGCGGCGTTCGCGAACTCGAGAATGCGCTCCATGTCCCACTCCGCAACGAGCCCGTATATGAAGGCGGCGTGGAAGACGTCACCGGCGCCCGTCGTGTCGACGCAGTCGACCTTGAAACCGGGAGTCACGATGCGGCGGTCTCGGTAGAGGCAGACCGAGCCCTTCCTGCCGAGCGTGGACACGGCGCACGCCGCTCCCCTTTCCATGATCTCCCGGAGCGCCTCCAGGCGGTCGGCCCTGCCCGTGAAGCGCCCGGGAAACTCGCTTGAGGCGACGACGTAGTCGGCGTTGGCGACGATCCCGGCCGTGCCTTCCTTGACCGTCTCCGCGTCCATCACCACCTCGACGCCGAGGCGCCGCGCCTCCGCGGCGGCAAGAGCCGCGGCCGGAGCGTCATGGCCGTCGAGATGGAGAAAGCGCCCCGCCGTGACGCCGGCCTTCGGGACTTCCTCCGGCAGCATCTTCAGGCGGTCGTCCCTCGTCCATATGATGGTCCGCTCGCCCGTGGTCTTGTCTATCAGTATGAACGCGAACTGGTTGGGCGCCCCTTCGACCACGCTGACGTCGGCGACGTCGACACCGGCCCCGCGCAGGGTCGCGAGCGAGAAGGCACCCAAGTCCCCGCCGCCGACCTTGCCTATGTACTTCGCCTTGAGCCCCCACCTGGCGCATGCGACCATGGCGCTCGCCACCTGGCCGCCGCCGGAGCGCTTGAACTCCTCCATGCGGAGCTTCTCCTCGTACCTCGGAAACCTCGGCAAGACACAGAGGTGGTCGACGGCGTTGAGCCCCATGCCGACGACATCGAAGGCGTGCGCATCCGACCCGGCCGTCATATCGTCGCCTCCTTCCATGTGCCCATCCTGAACCAGACAATCAGCATGCACAAGTACAATACCCTGGCGAGCAGCATGACCGTCCACATCGAGTCCGCGCCGCGGCCCATGGCGTACACGAGGAGGGCCGCGGCCGGTATTTGCAGGCCCCAGGTCGAGACGACCTCGCCGATGGTCGGGGGCCAGGTCTTCCCCGACCCGTAGAAGGCGGACGACAGCGCGATCGAGACCGCGATGAAGGGTTGGGCCACGGCGAAATACCTGAGGACATGCGCGCCGACCGCCCTGACTTCCTCCGACTTGCCGAACACCGTCATGAGTTCGCCGGCGAAGACGATCTCGACCGTCGAAAGCACCAGGGCTATGCCGAGGGCGACGATTGCGGCCTTGCGCGCGCTCGCCTCCGCCCGGTCGGGCATGCGGGCGCCGAGGCTCTGGCCGACTATGGCCGAGGCTCCGAGCTCCAGGCCGACCGCGAACACGATGCCGAACTCGACTATCCTCATGCAGATGCCGTAGGATGCGACGATGAGTGTGCCGAACACCGCCACGAATACGGCGAACACCCAGTGGGCCATGCTCCTCGCTATGCTTTCTATGAAAGGCGGAAACCCGATTTCCAGAATGCGCCTCATCGTCCGGAGATCCACCGAGAAGCCCCTGCGGCCGATGCGCGCGGCGCTCCGGGGGCTTCTCAGCACATGGAGTCCCACCGCCACTGCACATACGGCCGAGAGTACCGTGGCGGCCGCCGCCCCGGCGATACCCATGCCGAGCTTGAAGATGAACAGGGGATCGAGCGCCATATTGAGCGCCGTCGAAAACAACATGATGTTCATCGCCCGCGGGGCCTCACCCATGCCCCGGAGCGCCGTATACACCGAATAGGACGAGAACATGAAAGGCAGGCCCAGGAAGAGCACCCGCCCGTATGTCGCACCGTAGGTCACGACCTCGGCGTCACCGGTCATGAAACCAAGCACGCGGCCGACGGTGAAGAAGCCGACCACGCTCATGGGAACCGCGACCGCGACTTTCATCAGCAGCGTCTGCTCGATGGCGCAGGCGGCGCCGTCGTAGTCCTTCTGGCCGAACCGCCTCGATATCACGGCGACCGAACCGGAGCCGACGAGCGAGTTCACGGACGTCAGCACCCACAGGAAGGAACCGAACAGCGTGACCGAGGCGACCTCGGCCGTGCCCAGCCTCGCCACCCAGAACATATCGGTGAGGGAGTACACCGTCATGGCGGCGAAACCG
>JALGWA010000040.1 GCA_025774425.1 bacterium | reverse complement strand
TCTCCTCCTCTATATGCGAAGTACCGATGTAATACTTATCGACGTACGACCCGTCGTAGGTCAGGTCCGGGCCGAAGTTCGTGGTCGCCATCGCCAGCCGCAGCGTGTTGAAGCCGGTGTAATAGACCGTGCCGAAATCGAAGGCGACGCCCCTCGCGCTGTACTCGTAGACTCTCTGGTCTATGTACTTGAACGTGCCCCCGACATGGAGCATGTCCGTCCATTTCTTGGCGAAGGTCAGCCCCACCGCGATGTCTCTCGCCGAGAAGGTGCCCGAGGCCACGTCGGACGTGTGCTCGCTGACGAGCGGCATCTCACCGTAGTCCGCCGTCAGGACGCTGAAGGCGAAGGTGCCGAGTTCCTTGTACTTGAACGCATAGGCGCCGCCAATCAGTCTGATGTCGGCCAGCCACTCGGCGTCGCTTACGAAGACCTCCTTGCCGCCGAGAGACGCCAGCCCCGCGGGGTTGCTGAACACCGAGGGCGCGCCGGCCACGCTGGCCGCATAGGCCTCACCCATGGCGACTCCCCTCGAGTCTATGCCGATCTTGAGAAACAGCGCGCTGGAACTGCCGACTCTGTCGACAGCCGCAGACGAAGTGCCGGCCGCCGCGAACAGGATTCCCAGCGCGACCAGTGCTGTCACTTTCATCATGGCCAGGTCCTCCTTAGGTCTCTAGCGCTTGCCGCGTATGACGGCGAACTTGCCCACCGCTTCCCCGTAGTCCTCGCTGACGACCCGGTAGATATACATCCCGCTCGCTATCGACATGTTGTTGCGGCTGAGCATGTTCCACCTCTCGCCGCCGGTCTCGCTGCCTTCCGGGTCAGGGGTCTCGTCGCCGGGAGTGTTGTGGTAAACCGTGTTCACGAGCTCGCCCGTGAGGGAGTAGATGTATATGGTGCAGCGCTTGGGCAGGTTCTGGAACATGATGGTGCCCTCGTAGTCGTTCCTCTCCCAGTCGGCGCTGCCCCGGTACGGATTGGGCGCGACGAGTATGTTGCCCAGCGCGCGCGACTTCCTCTCTTTCATGCATTCCTTCATGCAGTTCTGATAGCATTCCTCGCAGCCCTGGCAGTGCTCCTCGCAGTCCGACTCGCAGTCGCCGCTCCAGTCGGTGGGCAGCGTCGTCGCGACCACGCCGGTCAGCGTCTTGACGCTCCATCCGCCCTTCGTCGTCTCGTTCTCACCGGCGTCATATGCCGTGACGCAGTAGAAGGCCGGAAAGCCGATCTTGACGGTGTCGGCCGTGGCGTTTACGTAGGGCCTTCCGCTGAAATCGCGGATCAGGTCCCAGGGGCCGGTGTTCGAGACGTAGCTCTTGTAAACCCTGTAGCCTCGGAAGTCGTCGTCCTCCTCGGAATCCGACCGCCACGCCAAACCGACCACCCTGCCCGTCAGCTGCGGTTCATCGAGCACGGGTGCACTCGGCGCCGGGTCGTCGATCCGGAGCCCGTTGGCGAACAGCTCCTTGGCGGCCTCCACATGGTCGACCAGCGTGCCCATGTCGGGCGAGCCCCCCCCGATCCTTTTCCAGTAGCTGTCGTCGAAGCCCTGCCCGAAAACCACGGCCATGTAGAACGTCGCCCTGTCGCCGGCAGCGGCTTCATAGGGCCCGATGCCCGTCAGTATCCTGTAGTCGAACGGGGTGTCCGGCGGGTAGTGCTTTATGGTGCCGGCCGCGAGCCTGTCGTATGCCGCGGCCTGCCCCGTCACGTCATTGTTCCAGTCCCACCAGTTGAACGTCTCCCAGGCCACCGATGCCGTCGGGGTCTCCGTCACCGGACCGCCCGGGGGCGGCGCCGACAGGAGCACGTGGCCGACGTGCTGGGCCGAGAGAAGCCCGCTCGACGGGTCGCCGATTATCGCCGGGTCGCCGTCGTCGTCGTACATGTAGGCGACACCCCTGACCTCATCGTAGGCGGCGAGGTCGTCGTAGTGGTAATCCTTGAGGCTGTTGTTGCCGATGTCGCAGTCGCTCATCCAGCCGAACCAGAAGTGACTCAGGTCCTTGGAGAATTCGAGATCGACCCTTATGACGATGAAGTCGTCGTAGCGCGGGTCCTCCCACATCATGTAGCGGGTCGTGACCCTGACGCCGAGGTCGCGCGGAGAGTAGCCGGTGTCGAATTCGCTCTCCGCGTCCAGGTTGCTCTGGCCCGGCTGGGCGAACGCGAAACCGCTGCAGACCGTATCATAGATGTAGAAGTCCAGCTGGTCGAACGTCGCCGCGGCGACCCAGGGGTCGCCCGCCTCGTTGTCGTCGGCGTAGCCGCCTATCCACAGCCCGGACTGGAAGATCTGCTGCTCCTGGCTCGACCCGGGATAGTAGCCCGAGTAGAGCGCCAGCCCGATGCTGTAAACGCCGGGGTACCACAGGTCGCCTATCGTATAGCCGGAAGTTACGCCTACACAGCTGGTCGGTGACGCCGTCGCCCCCAGAACCGCAGGCCTTTCGGTCCCGAACTTCGCGACCAGCGCTTCGTCATAAGCCAGCGCCGCGTGGCCGATCGCGATGAGCGCGAGCAGTGAAACCGCAATCCTCATGCCTGTTCTCATCTCATACCTCCGTGGCTAGAACACAACACGGAATCCTCCACGAATCTCCCTCGGGCCCCCGTAGACCGTCACGTCGTCATACGGGCCGGTCCAGGTGCCGTAGAGGCGCAGGTGCCTCATGAGGTCGGAGTTGTCGTCGTTGAAGTTGACGAGGTTCTTCTTGTTGAAGAGGTTGAACACCTCGAGGAACACCTGTTCCTTCTGGGCGAACAAGTGGAAGTCCTTCGACAGCCTCATGTTGACAACCGATATGTCCGGGAATCTCGCGGTGTTCTGCTCGGGCTGCAGCGACCTCGATGCCTCCGTGGGCGTGTACGGGGACCCGGTCGCGTACTTGATGAGGAAGTTGACCGCCCAGTTGTCCACTCGCCCGTAGCCGATGTCGAACACCAGGCTGTGCCGCCTGTCCCAGTCGAGGTAGTATTCCCTCGTCGGGCCGACCGTGCCGTTGAAGAGCTGGTTATAGCCCTCGATGACGTCCGAGCTCCGTCCCTTTCCGATCATGAAGGTATAGATGATGCGGCCCATCCAGGACTCCCTGAAGCGCTTCCTCAGGGTGAACTCGAATCCCCTGACATTGCCGTAGTCGGTGTTCCGGTAGGTCGTGTACTGAGTGGCGTCCGGGGGCGTATCGGGGTCCCTCGAGTCGTTGATTGTGACGGTGGAGACAAGGTTGTCTATGTTCTTGTAGAAGCCGGTGAGGTCGATGACAAGGTCCTCGGCCAGTATGCTCTCTATGCCGACCTCGTAGGATACCGTCCTCTCCGGCAGCAGGTTGGGATTGCCGATCAGCGGCCAGTGCCCGCCCATGTCATACTTGGTGTTGGTATAGAGGTAGCTGAACGGCGGCACCTGGTAGTAATGACCGTAGGTGAAGTGGAGTACGGAGCCGTCCGAGACCGGGTGGGATATCCCGAGCCTGGGACTCACCCTCGCCTTGGCCTTGGCATCCGTCAGCTTCCACAGCGGCGGTTCCGTCGCGTCCGGCCCGCCGCATTCCGGGCCGGGCACCTGGATCGAGGGATCCCAGGGGTAGGTCTCGTCGGACGGAATCTTCATCCGGGGGTCGAACACGTCGAGCCTCAGACCCGCGTTGACGATCATGCCGCTGTACTCGATCTTGTCCTGGGCGAAGGCCACCGCATACGTGGGCCGCACGAGATACTGATTCCTGTATATGTTGCCCGGGGAGGCATATACCTCGTGATGCCTGGTCTTGTACTTGGTGTATTCCCCGCCGAACTTGAACTGGTGATTGCCGTTCGCCTGCCAGGTGTAGGATCCCCTGACGCCGTTGACGGTGGACTCGGAATCGTGGAACAGGTTGTTGTCCCCGCCGACTATGAAGTTGTCCTCGTCGTACTCGGTGTTGATGTTGATGCCTCCGCCGCCCTCTTCGACCGGGGTCGTGTTCCATTCCTCGGACTCGTTCATGTTCCACCACTTGCCCGGCTGGGCCACGTGGTAGTTGGTCTCGAAGCGGGACACGGCGACGTCATAGTAGGAGCTCGGACTCATCATGTGGCTTACGCCGAGCACGCCGGCGAGGCTCCACCTGTCATAGCCGAGGAAGGTCTCGGGCACGTATCGACGCTGGGCGTTCCACACGCCGAACTGGGTGTCGTAATACAGGCCCTCGAAGTAGACCTTGAGACCGCCCGACGGCAAAGCCGAGATCTTCCAGATCGCCTGCGTCCTGTCGCGCCCCTGACCGTCCAGCACGTGCACGTGGGGATCCCAGTCGTCCCACTTGGACGATTCCACGGACAGGAAATACCTGAGGTCCTTGCTCCACGGGCTGGGGCCGCTGAGACTGAGCGTGGCCGTCCTGTACCCGGTGTCGTACTCGCCCGCGTCGTCGGCCGACTCCCACAGGCCCTCGACGGGCAGGTAGAACTCGCTTCCGAACTCGCCGCGGAAGGTCGTCCCGCCTTCCTTGGAGACGACGTTGACGATCGCGCTCTGGGCGTTGCCGTACTCGGGGTTGTAGCCACCCGTCAGGATCATCATCTCCTGGATCGAAGCCTCGTCGTACCCCGCCGCTGCCCGGGAGAATATCGGGTCGAGAATGGACGCCCCGTTGATCGTGTAGGCGACTTCGTTCTCCCGGCCGCCCCTTATGTGGATTCCCCTGCGGTCCGTGGTCGCCCCCGCCTGGAAGGCCACGATCTCGAAGGGTGTCTCGACCGGAAGCATTTCGATTTCGTCATGCTCTATGATGTTGAGCGACGACGTCTTGTCCTTCCGGATCAGGGGTCTTTCCGCGACGACGACGATCTCCCCGACGACGTCGAGCACCGCCGGAGCGAGCTCGAAGTCCACACTGCTCGTGAAATCGGCGTTGACAAGCGCCTCGGTCTTGACGACGGCCTCGTAGCCCATCATCGATGCCTTCACCGCGTACTTGCCCGGCGGCACGTTGACTATGTAGTACCGGCCTTCGGGATTGGTGATGGCGCCCATGCTCGTTCCCTCGAGCGTCACGTTGACGGCGACGAGAGGCTCGCCCGTATCGCTGTCGATGACCACACCCGCGATCTTGCCGCTCGTGCCCGCCGACAGCGTGAAGGCGCCCCCGAAGAGTAGAAACGCAAAAACAGCTGACACCAGCCTTACGCGCATAGTGCACCTCTCTGTCAATTGCTTCTTTGTGTTTCTTGCCTAACCGACTAAGCCCTTCACGATTATCGACGGGTGATCGGCGCGGCTTGAGGGAAAATGAGAGATTATAATGCGCTCAAAACCGAGGTATCAGAAGCGCGGGCGGACGCCGATCCCGGGGCTGTCGCCGAGGTCGAGCACACCGGCGTCCCCGCGGACGCCGACGAAGGGGTCGTTGGCGATGAGGAGGTTGCCGTCGAGGTCGCAGTAGTCGACGAGCGGAGCGATCTGGGCGGCCGCGCTGATCCCCACGGAACTCTCGACCATGCAGCCCAGCATGACCTTGAGACCCACTGCCCTCGCCGCCGCGACCATGGCCAGCGCTTCGCGTATGCCGCCCGACTTCATCAGCTTTATGTTGACGCCGTGGGCGAGGCCCGCCCAACCGGGGATGTCACGCCCCGCCGTGACGCTCTCGTCGACGATCACGGTCTGGTCGGTCTCGGCCATCAGCCTCCTGTAGCCCTCCCGGTCGGTCTTGGGAAGGGGTTGTTCGAAGAACTCCATCGAATACTTCTCTCCGTAACGCGCCATCTTCTCCAGTGCCGTGTCGACGTCCCAGCCTTCGTTGACGTCGGCCCGGAGCACGGCGTCCGTCTCGCCGCGGAGAAGGTCCAGAAGGTCTTCCTCCCTCCCGAAGCCCAGCTTGACCTTGAGAATCGGGAAGGACCTCAGGCGTTCGATCCCGTCCGAGAGAAGATCGACGTCCCGGACACCCACCGTGTAGGACGTCGGCGGGGGATCGATGCCCGCGAGTCCCAGCATCTTGTAAACCGGAAGGCCGGCGAGCTTGCCCGCCAGGTCATGGAGTGCGATCTCCACCGCCGCCCTGCCGGACGGGCTCTCCGGGAACTCCCGACCGAGACGCTTCGAGACCGCCTCAAGCGCATATGGATCGAAATCCCACTCCGGTCCGGACAGCACGGCTTCCGAAGCCCTTATCGTCCTGGCGGCGGCGTCCACGGAATCCCCGTAGTAGGCGGACGGCGACGCCTCGCCGTAGCCCGTGACGCCCTCGTGCTCGATCTCGGCGATGCATATGTGCTGCTCGGACGTCGTACCTCGGAATATGGTGAACGGCAATTCGAGCACGAGTTTCTCGATCCTGCAGGTCACCTTCACAACAGATCCTCCACGACCCGGACGATGCGTCCGCAGCCCCACCTTATCACGTCGGTGACCGGAAGCCCCGTCGATTCTTCGATGCGCGCCGCTTCGCGTTCTGCGTCGTCCCCGTCCATGTCGAAGGTGTTGACCGCCACGGCTATGACGCGGGACGGGTGCACCAACCCCGCAACTTTCTCATGCATCTCGATCAGGTCCCCGAGCGGCGGTATGGCGACGTCGTAGCCGGGAATCCCGGTCCTCGTCGGCTGATGGCACAGTATCATGGCATCGGGACAGCAGCCGTGCATGATTCCGAGCGCCACGGCGGAGTAGGCCGGGTGTATCAGCGCCCCCTGGCCCTCGACGACGGCTACGTCCGCACGCTCCAGCGCCTCGGTCGTCAAGGCTTCCGTAACCGCGGACATGAAGTCCCCGGGGACGCGGTCCACGGCTTCGCCCCAGCCCGCCAGCATTATGCCGGTCTGGCCCGTCGGCACGAATTCCGCCGCGACGCCCCGGCGACCGAGGTCCCTGGCAACCTCGAAGGCAACCGTCATCTTGCCCGTCCTGCAGTCCGACCCCACGGTGAGAATCACCTTGCCCGTCTTGCGGCGCAGCGATCCCGAGGCCACGGCCCGCGGCACCTTCGGCACGCGCACGTCCCATATCCGGACACCCGCCGCTCCCGCCGCGCGCGATATCTCCTCGTCCTCCGCAAGCACGTGATGCAGGCCGCTTATGACGTTGAGTCCCCCGGCGATGGCCTCGAGGAGGATCTCCCGCCATTCGTCCGGGAGCGCTCCGCCCCTGGGGGCAATGCCGATGAGCAGGGCGTCGGGCCCGCAGGCCAACGCCTCCTCGATGCCTGCGACCACCGGGATACGGCCGCCGAAGCCGAGCACGTCCTCGACCGAAGCCCCGGCCTTGGTGCTGTCGATTACACAGGCGACCCTCTCCGGGGCGTATCTTATCACGCAGGCGGCCGTCTTGGACGTCAGCACGCCGAAATCGCCCTCGGCGAGAATCGCGAGACGGCCGAAGCCGTCTATGCCATGGGCCGCGTCGCCCATGCGAATCTCCTCCTCAGGTCTTCCCTGAAGCCCGGCCGGCCCGCCTTGAGGGTCTCGAGACGGACATATCCCGAAGAGTGGAGGATGACGAGACCCCCCAGATGTATCGCGACATGGTCTATGCGGCCCCCCGCCCCGAAGAAGACGAGATCCAGGGGTCGCAGGCGTTCCAGGGATTCCACCCTGCGCCCTGTGGCCGCCTGCTCACTCGAATCGCGCGGCAAGGTCACGCCGAGGAACCCGTAGGTCACCTGCACCAGACCCGAGCAGTCGAAACCGAACGTGCTCTTGCCGCCCCACAGATACGGCGCGCCGATTACTTCCGGAATCAGCCGCTCCATGACGGCCCTCGCCTCCGCCGGCCCCGGCCGAGCGCCGGCCACGGGGACGAGCGCGCCGGCCGGCAGCCTGCCCATGCGGCCGTCCGGTCCCCTGACCCGCGCTGCGCCCCGGTGGACGCTCTCGACAGCAGCCGTGCTCCCCATGGGCAGCATCACCACATCCCGCCTTCCGCGCCTGAAGGCGGCGAAGCGCCGCCCGACGACATGCGTCGGCGCGAAGCCGGCACCGGGCGCAACCGACGAAGCCGGCACCCAGCCCCTCATGCCGTCGACGGTCTCGCACAGCAGCCAGTCGGCCTTGGCCTCGATGGGGGTGAGCCGCCTGCCCCACACTTCCTGCGTCACGAGCTCGGCCGCGGTCCTCGGACGGGACCTCAGGCCGGCGACCGGCCGGACCACGACTGCAGTGGCGTGCAGCATCGTGATCAGAAACCCTCGGTCAGGCGATAGTCGCCGAAACCCGTGTCATCGACGAATACGAAGCGCCTGCCGAGGTTGTTGTAG
>JALGWA010000039.1 GCA_025774425.1 bacterium | reverse complement strand
TGCCCATTCAGGTCACGGTCAGCACGACGGCGGGTGATACGACATTCGTCGTCGAGGACTCGCTTGCGGTCCAGAACTTCACGCTCGTCGTCGACGATGAGCCTCTCGATGTCGAGCTGGACAAGGACGAATGGATCCTGAGGATGATATCCGAGGAGGTCGCGGACGCGACCTTCGACCGCGGGATCCTGATCGTCAACGGCGTCGACTGGAACACCTACGGGACCGAGATCACCAGCGCCTACGAGGACAGCATATTCTGGGGAACGCTCCCCATAAAGGATACCCCTCCTCACTGCCGGCGCCCCTGGGCCACGGCGCCGTCCCGGCCGACACGATAAAGCAGTTCTCGGCGGTGGTCTGGATCGGCAACAACTACAACGGCGACCTGGACAAATGGTACGACACCCCCATCGTGGGTTACCTCGACGCGGGCGGCAACCTTCTGCTCATGACGAGGATGGGCCAGGACTTCGTCTACGAGGCCCTTCGGAGCCGGCTCGGAATCGAGTGGGCGGAGAACCGGGAAAACACGACGCGCAGGGCGACGAGCGAGTACCCGGGCTTGGTCGACATGGCAAGGTACGGAACACAGTCCTACAACGCGGTCTTCGACACGTCCACTGTGGGTGAGAACAGTACCCTGCTCTTCGCCCAGTACAACATCTTCCCGACGGTGCGGGGTCTGGGCGTCTGGAACGAACCGCCGGGCGGCGGGAGCCAGCGGGGCGACGGGGCGCAGTTCGTCTTCATCTCCGGCAGGCCTTATCGCTACGAACACGCAAGCATGCGGTCCAACTGCGAATACATACTGAGGAACTTCTTCGGAGAGCCCTGGGATCCGTCCGCGGGTGCGGGCGGCGTCGCGGCCGACCGGGTGCGCCTCATGCAGAATTCGCCCAACCCGTTCGGGCCGGCGACCCGGATCGCCTTCAGCCTGCCCCGAGCCGCACGTGTGCACATGGGCGTGTACGACGTCCGGGGCCGCGAGATAGCGACGCTCGCCGACGGCAGGATGGATGCCGGCGTTCACCGGGTCACCTGGGACGGCGCGGACGCCCGGGGCCGCAGGGTCGCATCGGGAGTATACTACTACCGCCTCGTCGCCGACGACGAAATGCTGACACGCAAGATGGTGCTGCTGAGGTAGGCGGCGGCTAAAGATTGAATGCGTACAGGAGGGCGGTTCGTCAGAGCCGCCCTCTCACCGATTCAAGGTGAGACTTCAATATCCGCGCGGCCTCCTCGGACGGGACGGGATTGAGATGGAACCCGGCCGACTCCGTCATCCCGTCCACCCCGTTGAGGCGCGGCCTCAGCTCGATGTACCAGTGGTAGTCCTGATCGATCGTCTGCCATGCGTCGTCCCTCTCCCGCCTTATGGGGGCCGTGTGAACGGACACCATGTAGCCCTTGTACTGCTCGAGACGCTTCAGGGCCCCCACCAGACTCCTCAATGCGCGCGCCACGGCGAGCGTCTCCTCTTCGCCCGCCGCCGCGAAGTCGGGCGAGTGCTGAGGCGGCATCAGCCATATTTCAAAAGGGAACCGGGCCGCATACGGCACGATGGCGATCGTGTGCGGATCATCGATGACGACTCTCTCTTCGGCAGCCGCTTCTTGGCGGATGTAGTCACAGAATGCACAGCGTTCCTTGTGAAGGAAATACTGTTTTGCGCCTAGGAGCTCATCTTTGATCGACCTAGGGATGAACGGTGTGGCGACTATGTCCCATACCGGATGCACCCGGTTCCCCGAATCGTCGCATGTATCGAGTCTCGACATGGTGATATGGCGGAATCTCTCGTCTCCGGCGAGGTCGGCCCAACGGCGGCGGAGCACGTCGAAGAGCGCGCTGAGCGCACGGTCGTCCAGCGATTCGAGATCGTCGTCGTGCGCCGGCGACTCTATGACGACCTCATGCGCGCCTATGCCCTGCATGCAGTCGCACATCCCGACCGCGTGCTTGTCCAGGTCGCCTTCTATCTTGAACAGAGGCGGAGAGCCTGCAACGACCTCTATCCGGCCGCCGGGGTGCCCGTCGGCGGACGCCCACTCTCTCGTGTATATCCCGGTGCCGCGGCGCCCCTCGTTGCCGGGACAATAGAGGCACGAGGGCCCGAGCCTCCCGGCCAGGTAATCGACTCTCTCGGGAAAGACGACGACCCACTCCCTGAACACGGGATGTCTCCGCAATTCGGCCATAACGCACCCTCCGCCGGGGAAACAAGCAATCGGGGTGCCATTTGAGGGATAAAGTAGCCCGTTGCGGTCAAAGGAGTTAGGCCGGAGCCGCAAGAGGACTCGCAGATTGCAACGACAACCTCTTGCAGCATGTGACCACGCGTTGCAATCTGCAAGCCGTCACGCCGCGGCTTTGACCTCGACGCTCTTCTCGGCCCTGTTGCGCCTGTCGTACTGCGCCGCCTGGTGCATGAAGGCCTCGAGCCTGGTCACCGTGTTGGTCTGCTCCAGCCCGTCGTAGGCCATGTTGAGGAAGGGCACGTTGTCGAGGTCGCGCCTGACGCGCTTCATGACGGCGGCGACAACCGTGCCCGGCATGCACGTGAACGGCATGACGTTGATTATGCCGCTCGCTCCCTTCCGGACGAAGTCGATGGCCTTGCCGATGCTCAGTATCGCCTCGCCCTCGAAGGAATCGTCTATGTAAGGCTGCCCGAGGTCTATGACGTCCTCGGTCGTCGGCTAATGCAGGTTCCGGACGTACCCCTCGAAGATCTGCATCATGCGATGCTCGTCTCTCTTCTGCACCTTGTCCTTTATCCACGTCACGAAGTAGGACTTGTAATCCCTGTTCACCAGGTTGCCCCGCTTGCGCGTGTAGTTGGTGTACAGGATCCACTCCGTAAACGGAGGCAGCACCGCCTCGCCCCCGAGCCTCTCGACCTCGGCGACGATGTTGTTGTTGCTGAAAGCATTGGTCCTGACGAACACCTCACCGACGATGCCGATGAGAGGCCGGCGGACGCTGTCGTCTATCGGGATCGCGTGTATCCTGTTCCTTATCTCCTCGAGTACGTCGAAGATGTCTTCATCGTTGAGAATGCTCTCCGAGATCCTGTCGACGCTCTCCCGGAACACCCGGTCGTGCTCCCCCTTCTTGAGCTCATACGGCCTCCGCTCCCTCGTCATCTTGAGGACGAAGTCGACGGCGAGAAGGCCCCGCCAGGCTATGCGGTCGAAGTTCTTGGCGACCTCCCCCAATTCGTTGTAGAACGACCTGCCCTGATTGGGAGAGATGACGGGCACGCGCTCCAACCCCAGCTCCTTGAGTACGAGCCTGTGAAGCTTGTTGTACTGGCCGAATCTGCACGGGCCCGAACCCGACGGCATGAAGAAGGCCGAATGGTCGGGGTCGAAGTCAGGGTCCTTGGTCCTCTTGACCATGTCCCCGGTCGTGACGATGCAGGGGTAGCACTCCTTGCCCGACGTGAACTGCCTGCCGTAAACCAGCGTGTCGCTGTCCGACTCCGGCAGGACCTCCGCGGGAATGCCCGCCCTGGTGAACGCCGCGGCGAACGGGTATGCATGGGGCGACATGCTGGGAATGTAGAGTCTACGCTTCCTGCCGCCCCCCGTCGTGGTCAGCCTGTCGCGGTCATCGACCACGGTCACCTCTTCCTTGACCTCGGTCACCCTCGCGTGCTCTATGCTGTCGAGAAACGCCTCACAGCGCGTGATCGCACCGACGTCGGCGCTGTGCTCGTCGATCTCTATGGCCAGATAGGGCTTCCCGCTCATAGCCTCGCGGAAGAACCTGAGGATGAACGAGTCGGGGCCGCAACCGAAGTTGGTGATGTATATGGCGAAGAGCCGCTTGTCCTTCCTTATGATCTCCGCCGCGGACATGATCTTCTGCCCATAGCGCCAGTACAGGTTTTCCCACTCGTCCGCCAGGTTCACCTTGTCCAGCGGGAGGAAGTCCATGGGTATGGGAAGCGCGCCCAGGTCCCTGAGCTTCTTGGGAAGGTTGAGGTTGACGCCCTCGTCGCAGCCGTTGTACGGGCGGCTGACGATGACGAAGCCCCTGTCCCCCTCACCGAGACCGGCGAGCACCTCCTCGCCGCGCTTCTTCAGCGCCTCGTAGAACATGTCCTGCGCCTTCAGGCCCGCCTCGACGGCCCTGGCGATCTCGGACCGCGATTTGCCGAGCTGCCGCCCGACCTCCTCGAGACTCTTCGTAATCTCCTTCCTGCCGCGGGCCAGGTAGACCTTGGGCTGGATGATCTCGACCCCGTGCGCCTTGTAGTCGAACGCCGACGGCGATACATAGGGTATCGTCTGCGCGTAGGGGCATGCGAAACTGTGCTCGATCGAAGGATTCATGTGCTTCATGTTGATCACGCTCGGCAGGAAGATGTACTCGACGCCCTTCTCGAGCAGGTTCCTTATGTGGCCGTGCCCCACCTTGACCGGGAAGCATGTCTCCGCGGGCACTTCCTCCACGCCGGCGTGGATGATGCGCTTGTTGGTCTTGTCGGAAAGGACGGGCTCGATCCCCAGGTGGGCGAAGAAAGCATGCCACAAGGGGTAGATCTCGTGGAAGAGCAGCAATCTCGGTATGCCGACTTTCCTCTCGTCCTTCGGCACGTCCGGCCCCGGCTCGACGTAGAGCGTCGTCAGCATCTTCTCGCGCTCAGCGAACAAGTCGGGTATGTTCTCCGCCTTGGAACTCTTCTTGTCGACGTCGAACTTCTCGCAGCGCGAGCCGTAGTACAGCGGTCTCTCGCCCTCGACGACGACCTTCCTCACTTCGCACATGTTGGGGCAGTCGTGGCATTCGAAGCTCGTGATCTCATACTTCTTCTTGCTGAGATCGAACCCTTTGAACTTGCTCTTGCCGTCCCTGTCCGCTTCGAGGGCGAGTACGGCCGCTCCGATCGCGCCGGTCACGTCATGGTGCTCCGGCACGGTGATCGGCTTGCCCGTAACGGCCTCGAAGGCGGCGACGACGGCGTCGTTGGCCGCGGTGCCGCCCTGGAAGAAGATGTTGTCGCCTACCCTCTTGCCGGCGACCACCTTGTTCAGATAGTTGTATACGATCGAATAGCCCAGGCCGGCTATGAGGTCGTCCCGCTCGGCTCCCTTCTGCTGGTGATGGACGAGGTCCGACTCCATGAACACGGTGCACCGCTCGCCGAGCCTGACGGGTTTCTCCGCACCCAGGGCGAGCTCACCGAACTGCTGCTTGATATTGATGCCCAGCTTCTCGGCCTGCTCCTCCAGGAAGGAACCCGTCCCCGCCGCGCAGACCTTGTTCATCTCGAAGTCGACGACGGCGCCGTTCTCGAGGCTGATGTACTTGGAGTCCTGACCGCCTATCTCGAATATCGTGTCCACCGTGGGATCGATGTGCGCGGCGCCCTTGGCCTGGCAGGTGATTTCGTTCCGGACGATGTCGGCACCGACGAAGTCGCCGATCAGATAGCGGCCCGAGCCCGTCGTGCAGACGCCGCAGACTTCGACGAGGTCGGCGATCTCCTCCCCGACCTCTCCCAGGCCCTGCCTCACGGCCTCGATGGGACGGCCGGCGGTCATCAAGTAGCGCCGCGACAGCACGCGCTTGCTCTCGTCTATGGCGACGACGTTCGTGCTTATGGAACCGACGTCGATGCCCAGATACGCCTTCACCCTCTCCTTGGGCCTGTACACCTTCTTCTCGCCCCGGTTCTTGTAACATCTCTCCGGCGGCAGGTGAAGCCGGGGCAGTCCCTCCTCGAAGCCCTCGTGTTTCCTGATGTGCTCCGCGAGCGGCTCGAGGTCGATCGCGCCCGCGAGCTTCTCACCCTTCTCCATGGCGGCGAGCACCGCCCCTATCGCCCCCATCGATGCGAAGTACTTCGGGATGACGAGTTCGCCGGGCTGCAGCCCGAGCACTTCGGTAAACGCCCGCACCATGCCCTTGTTGGCCGCGACGCCGCCCTGGAAGGAGATCGGCTTGGTGAACTGCTTGCCCTTGGCGATCGATGACTTGAAGTTGCGGGCCATTGCGAAGCAAAGACCCGCGACGATGTCGTAGTCCGGGGTCGCCTGCTGCTGGAGGTGAATCATATCGGTCTTGGCGAAGACGCTGCACCTGCCGGCCATCCTCGGCGGGTTCTCGCACTTGAGCGCCATCTCGCCGAACTCCTCTATGCTGACCTTGAGCCGGCTCACCTGCTGGTCGAGGAAGGAACCCGTCCCGGCGGCGCAAATCGTGTTCATGGCGAAATCACGGATGACCGCGGTGCCGAGGTCCTCGTCACGCCCCAGGAGAATCAGCTTGGAGTCCTCACCGCCTATCTCTATGACGGTTCTGACTTCAGGGTGGAACTTCTCCATCGCCTTGGCCTGCGAGATGATCTCGTTGACGAAGCTGCCGCCGATGATATCCGAGAGGAGCTTGCCCGCCGACCCGGTGATCCCCATAAACCTCATCTTGTCGGCGGGGTAACGCGTGAAGATATCCCGGAGCACCGAAAGGGTCGTCTCCATCGCCCGGCCCTTGGTGCGCGTGTAGTGATCCTCCAGGACTTCCCCCGCCGGGGAGAGCACCACCGAGTTGAGGCTCACCGAACCCAGGTCCAGCCCGAGTGCGAACCAGTCCCCTTTCGGGCCCATGCCCGGCTCGGCCGAGCCCCGTCTCTTGCGCTTCGACATCAGGTCATACCTCCTGGCGGACTGATGTTTCTCGCCGCCTCCACTGAGAAGTCGTCGGCATAAACGCGATAGTCTATCTCGGGGAAGATATTGTCTTTACTTTCTATATCATCGAGCCAGTCTATGTCAATAGCCCCGTGCCTTATTTCTTCATTCAGTTTCGCAAAACGCGCGATATGCTCCTTCGTACGCCTCACGGCGTATTCGACCGTCGTGCCTGTTTTCATAATGAAAGCCCAGTCACTCGACTGCGCAAGCAGAATCTCGCGGGCCGCCTGCTTGAGCGCCCTCTCCTTCAGGGGATCGCCCCCGCTGCCCATCCGCGCGAGCTCCACCATATCGGCGGCCGCCCGGTGCAGATGCCGGTAGATCCAGTCGTTCGAGGGCTCCAGCCAGACCTCGTTGTAGCCCTTCCAGCCCCAGCTCGACATCGAGGGAGCGGCCACCTGGTTCCGCGGGTTGATCGAGAGGTATTCCGTCGGCGTCGTCAGCTCGAGGGCGCTCCGCTCGTCCGCGCACTTCCTGATGACGAAGTCCAGCCACGTGACGCCCTCGAACCACCAGTGCCCGAAGAGCTCGGCGTCATAGGGCGCCACGATGACGGGCGGCCTGCCGAGGAGGCCCGCAAGGTGCTCGACCTGGCGCCGCCGGTTGAACACGAAGTTGCCCGCGTGCTCGGCCGCCTTCTCGAGCGCCCTGTCGGGCTCGTACAGGTCCTTGTCGTCGCCGGGCCCGGTTATCCTGTGATACTTGACGCCGGTCTGCCCCCTGACGCCGCCGTGGAGATAGGGTTTGACATAGTCGTAGTCCAGGTCGAAGCCGATGTCCCTGTAGAACTCCCTGTACCAGTAATCCCCCGGATAGCCCTCTCTCGCACTCCAGACCTGCTTGGAGGATTCCATGTCGCGCCCGAAGACCGCCACTCCGGTCGGGCAGTAAATGGGGGCAAAGACGCCGTAACGCGGTCGCGGCGTCGCGTGAAGAACCCCGTGGGTGTCCGTGAAGAAGTAGCGGATGCCGCACTCCTTCAGCACCTCGTCGATCCCGGGCGAATAGCCGCATTCCGGCAGCCACAGGCCCTTGGGTCGGACTCCGAAGTTGCGCTCATGCTGCCTGCACGCGATCTCGACCTGGGCTCTCACGGCGTTGCGGTTCAGGTCGAGGAGCGGCAGATAACCGTGGGTCGCCGCGCAGGTCAAGAGTTCGACATGCCCGGTCGCCCCGAGTCTCCGGAAGGCCGACACCAGGTCCTTGGAATACTTGTCGACATAGGTCCTGCGCGTGTCCTCGAACAGCCAGTGGTACATGAGAGCCAGTCGGTTGAGGCGTGCGTCCCACCGTGTCCGCTCCACCTCCTTCGCGGCGAGCTCGACCAGACCGTTCAGGCGCTTGAGGTAGCGCTCCTGGAGCAGCCAGTCGTTGAGCATCGCAACGAGCGTCGGGCTCAGCGAGACCGCAATCCGGTAGAAGACGCCCTCCTCTTCCAACCTCTCAAATCGCTTTAAGAGCGGGATGTAACTCTCTGTTATCGCTTCAAATAGCCAGTCTTCCTCAAGGAAGTCCTCATGTTCGGGATGCCGCACGAATGGAAGGTGTGCGTGGAGGATGAGGCAAAGATAGCCCTTCGGACTGTCGTTCATATCGCCTTCCGAGCGATTACGTATCTTCTCTTACCGTGCTCTTCTCCACGGTCGAGGTCCACGTGATCCTGTCGACCCCGTCCGCGGACTCGGCCGTCGCCGGGATCACCTGCACGCCCTCGGGAAGCGCGAAGCGCAGGGTGAAAGTCCCGTCCGGCCTCAAGTCGACCGGTCTGCCCTGTACGGTCACCCTCGCACCGGGCTCGGTCGCGCCGTACACGATCA
>JALGWA010000038.1 GCA_025774425.1 bacterium | reverse complement strand
GCCGCACGGACGCCCCACCCGGCTCGGTACCGGCGTCGTCCTTCCGGCCCCGCGGCTTCCTCCCCTTGCGGGGCACCACCTCGGTCGCCAGCACGCCTTCCTTCTCCAGTGCCGCAACGCACCCGGGGACGCTCCCGGACCCCATCCTGCGCTTCAACGTATCCAGACTGAGGGCCTTGCCGCCCTTGAGAGCCTCGACCACGGCCGCCTTCGCGGGGTCCGTCGCGCGCATGACCTCGAGCTCGAGATCGCTCGGCCCCGACACGAGCCTGACCATCCGCCTGAAACCCGGATGCGGCGGACACATCGCGGCCAGCACTTCTCCCAGCGGCGCGAGGTAGTAGGCGGACATCCACCGCGCAAGCTCCAACAGGCCCGGAGTCATCACGGGCCCCGCGTCGACGACTCCCCTGACGCGCTTAAGCCTCCTGTCCCCGGGCCGTACCCCGCCCAGGCCGACGACGACCCCGACCATCAACCTGGCCTTCACGGGAACGGCCACCCTGGTCCCGATGGTGACGGACCCGCCGAGTTCCGGCGGCACCGCATACGTGAGAGTCTTGTCGATGGGTATGGGGACCGCCACCTCGACCTTGATCGCATCCTGCAATTCGGGCCTCTTCCGGATGGGTTGGGTAAGATGCTTCGTGGGGTATTATAGTCCCGGGCCGGGGCCGACTTCAACCGGAACTTCGGCCGGCCTGGGGACGGCGGCGACGATCTTCAGGAACTCCGCGGCGACGGCCGGATCGAAGTCCCCGCCGATCCCCTCCTTCACGAAGAGCATGGCCTGCTCCGCGGAGAAAGCCGGCCGGTAGGGCCGCTCGGACGTCAGCGCGTCATAGAAATCGACGACGGCCACGATTCTGGCGAGCATCGGTATCTCCTCGTCGCGGAGGCCGTCCGGGTAGCCCCTCCCGTCGAACCTCTCGTGATGGCTCCTGATGACAGGCTTGGCGCCCTCCAGGAAATCGACGCCGTCTATGATCCGCTCGCCGATGATGGGATGTCGCTTGATTATCTTGTACTCCTCCGGTGTCAACCTCCCGCGCTTGTTGAGTATCTGCCCGCGCACACCGATCTTGCCGATGTCGTGGAGCATGGCGCCGTACTGCAGGTCCTTGATCGCATCGGCGGCGACCCGGAGCCTCTCCGCCAGCGTGATCGCATACTGGGTCACCCGCTTGGAATGCCCCCTCGTATAGGGATCCTTCGCCTCGATCGCCGCCGCGAGGGCTTCCACCGTGGAGAAGTAGTTCTTCTCGAGTCTGGCGAGGAGTTGCGAATTCTCGACGATGGTCGCCGCGACGTCGGCGACCAGCGACACCACCGGGATCGAGGTGTCGGGGACATGGGACGTGTCGCGCTTGAAGATGCACAGCATCCCCACCCTGCGCCTGCGGTAGAGGAGCGGCACTCCGACCAGGGACCGGAAACCCTCCCGCCGCACGTATCCCGGGAAGGAGTCGATGTCGGATGCGATGTCCTCGATCACGAGCGGGCCGCTTCCCGCCAGCACCCGCCCCGCGAAACCACGCTCGTCGAGCACCCGGCTCGCGTAAACCACCTCCCGTTTGAACCCCTGCGGCACCCGGAGGATGAGGAGCTCCTCGGCGAAGCCGCCGATCTTGACCGACAAGCCGTCGACCCGGATGAAGGGGTCGAGCGCGAGCATCAGCCTCTCTAGGATGTCGACGATGTCGTCGTTCGTCAGAATGCCGGCGGTCCTGGGAAGAGGCCAGCCCGGGCCGGGGGAGGGGTTGTCTTCCATGTGACGACCTACTTGTTGAGTATGCCCTCGACCCTCTCGATGAGCCTGCCGGGGCTGAACGGTTTGACTACGTAGTCGTCCGCGCCGGCCTCCTTGCCGAGCTTCCTGTCGACGTCCCTGCCCTTGGCGGTCAGAAGGATCACAGGGATGCTCTTGGTCTGCGGATCGCTCTTGAGTTTCTTGCAGGTCTGGTACCCGTCCATCTTGGGCATCATGATGTCGAGGACTATCACGTCAGGACGCTCCTGTCGGGCCTTCCTGATCGCTTCGTCACCGTCCGAGGCGGTCGTCACCTCATAACCCTCGGCGCAGAAGCTGAAGTTCAGAATGTGCTGAATGTACTCCTCGTCATCCACGACGAGTATCTTTGTCTTGGACATCCTTCAACCTCCAGGTGTCTATGATACCGTCACGCTCAACCCGTCTCGTTTCACCAGTTCATCCCTGCCGATTATCTCGATGAAGTGTTCGACCACATGCGGGTCGAATTGCGTGCCGCTGCAACTCATCAGCTCGTCGATGGCTTCATCCCGCGTCATGGCCTTTCTGTAGGGCCGCTCGGCTATCATGGACTCGTATGCGTCGACGACGGCGAGTATCCTCGCCGCCACGGGGATCTGCTCCCCCGCGAGCCCGCTGGGATAGCCCTTGCCGTCGAAACGCTCGTGGTGATGGAGTATCGCCTCCTTGACCTTCTCGAGGAATTCTATCGGGGCCAGGATGCCGACGCCTTCCTCCGGATGCCGCTTGATGTTCTCGAGTTCGGACGGCCTCAGGCCGCCGCGCCTGCGCAGCACCTCGTCACCGACCTTGACCATGCCCACGTCGTATATCCTGGAAACGTACCTGAGTAGCCTCAGGTCCTCCCCGGGCAGCCCCATGGATCGACCTATCTCGACGACGAGCCTGGCCGTCTCTTCCCCTCTCTTGGTGAACGCGTAGCGCCGGGAGTCGATGAGACACCGAAGTGAGTTGATGATCGACCGGAACTCGCCGCGCATCCGCTCGTAGCAACGAAGCTTCTCCAGCACGTAGGCGGCGCGCTCCGCGAGGATCTCCAGGACCTCGGCGTCGCTCTCGCCGAACGGCGAGAGACTTATCTTGTTGGTGACGTTGAGAACGCCGATCACGCGCCCGTTGCTTCGAAGCGGGACGCTGACAAGCGAACGCGACTCGTAGTTGGGCCTGTTCGGCCGTCCGAAGACCGTGTCCTCCTCGATGTCGCGGATGAGAACCGGCTTGCCGCTCTTGGCCACCCACCCGGATATGCTCTCCCCCAGGCCGACGCGCGCTTTCTTCATCAACGCCTCGTCGAGCCCCAGGGCCGCCCCTACATAGAGCTCTTCGTTCTCTTCGTCGAGAAGCATCAGTGAGGCGGTCTTCGCCCCCATGATCTCCGCGATCATGTCCACGATGAGCTCGGGCACCCTGCCTTCGGTCTCGCAGACCTCCGGCTCTCCGACGACCTCGTCGCAGGCCGGAGAGACGGCCTTTCGCTTGGGCAGGCTGACGGTGAAGCGCGTCCCTTCCCCCTCCTTGCTGTCCACCCATATCCTGCCGTCATGCCACTCCACTATGTTGTTCACTATGGCGAGGCCGAGCCCGACGCCGCCGTACCGGCGCGTCGCGGACGAATCGACCTGGTAGAACCCCTCGAAGATCCTGTCGAGTTCCGACTGGGGGATCCCGATGCCGTTGTCCTCGACGACGATCTCGACCGCCGAGCCGCCGTCGTCCACGCTTACGCCGACCCGCCCCCCGTCGGGTGTGAACTTGATCGCGTTGTTGACCAGGTTGACGAGAAGCTGCTGGAGCATGCCCTCATCGGCGAAGATCGTCACCGGCTCCGAGCCGAGGCGGAGTTCGAGATCGATGGACCTCTTCTCCGTAGTCGGCGAGAGGATCTGCCCGACATGCTTCACGATCCCGTTGACGTCGACATTGTCCTTCGTCATCCTGACCTTGCCGGACTCGAGCTGCGAGAGCTCGAGCATATTGTCCACGATCCTCGTCAGTCTCTCGGATTCCTGCTCTATGATCCGGAGGAACTCCAGCTCGGTCTCGGGCGGCGTCGAACCGAGGTCCCGCGAGAGGGTCTCGGCGTACGCCCGTATCGACGTCAGGGGCGTCCGCAGCTCGTGCGAAACCGTGGCGACGAAGTTGGACTTGATCTCGTTGAGCTCCTTGAGCCGCCTGGTCGCCTCGTGCAGCTCCATGATCCGCTCCTCGAGACTGCCGTAGAGTCTCGCGTTCTCGATCGCCGTCACGGCCTGGTTGGCGAAGATCTCCAGGGTCTCGATGGTCTCGGGCCCCGGGACCTTGCGGTCCCGCGGGTCGTCGACCGAGAGGTATCCGATGAGGTGCTGGTCCCGCGTCCAGAGGGGCACGAAGAGGCTGTCCATCGGGTGCCATTCGCCGTTCGACCTCTCGCCGAGGTCGGGGACGTAGACCTCGTCCTCCATGTTGCGCCAGAATTCGTGCTCGTGGCTGATGAAATACGACCCGGAGACCTCGAACTCCTTGGTCATCCACGTCTTGAAGGTCTCGAGCGGCACTTCGTTGGCGCTGAGCTTTCGTATGGCCTCTTCGTCGAGACCCGCGAAAGCCTTGGCCTCGAAGCAGCCGGTTTCCTCGTTGAGGATCCTGAGGAGAACCATACGGAAGCCCAGGCTGTCGCGGACGGCTTCGACTATCTGATCGAGAAGGGGCTGAAGTTCGAGGTTGGCGTTTATCCGGCTGGATATCTCGAGTATGCGGGCGAGGTTGTTGGCGCGGATGCGCGCCACCTCGTCCCTCTCCTCTGCGATCTTCCTGTCGCGCTCGGCGGAACGCCGGGCCCGGGATCGGCGCCTGAGAAGGGCGACGGCGATCCAGGCGGCGAGGAGTATGCAGGCGGCCGCGGTGTATGCAGTGTAACCCGTGTAGAGAGCCGCAACGAAATCGGGAATCATGCCGTCTACCGTCCCCCCGGTGATCGGTCCTGCCCGCTACTCAGCAAGGAGTCTTGCTCGACTCGGGCCTGGCGTCCCCTCCGACGCCCTTCGCATCGAGCACCCACTTGATCGACTGCATAACGCTCACCAGCTGGTTCCGCGCGCTCTCGTAGCTTGTCGCCCGCTCGAATGCGACTCCGATCCTGTCGGCGAGCGCCAGAAGCAAGGCCGCATCCTCGCGGCTGAAGGCGCGAGTCCGGGCGCTTCCGCCCTCCACACCCATCGCACCTATGACCCGCTCTCCGGCCCTGACCGGAGCGAAAGCGCATGGGTACGCTCCGGGCGGCGAATCGACGCCCAGGTTTAGTTCGGCAAGGTCCTCCTCGGAGTTGAGGAGAATGGGCCTGCCCGCCTCGAAGACATCCAGCGCGGCCGCCGCCCACGGCCCCGGCGGCGGGGGATTCCCGCCCGAGGCGACCCGCGTGCTTCCCTCGAGCGCAAGGCTGCCGGTCGCCGTGTCCTCGAGATAGATGTCGCAGCCGCCGGCCTGCATCGCCTTGGACACCATGTCGGCGATCAGATCCAGCATTCTCCTGAGATCGGGCCGCGAACTCAGCGTGTCGAACATGAGGTCGGCGGGAATGACCGGCCTCAGGCTCTTCCCGAAGAGCACGTTCAGGGTCCACATCCGGGGGTCGTGGGTCTCGGCCCAGATCCGGCCCCCGTGCCTCAAGGCTATGTTCCTCGACACCTGCAGCGAGAGGCCGAGCGAGCCCGCGTCGGCCGGAAGCTCATCGTCGCCCCAGACGGCGTTGAGCAGGCCGGCCATTTCGATAGACGGTGGCGAGGGCTGGAAGGATATGCGGATCTTGAGGAATGACTCATCCTCGCCGAGACTTATCCTCACGGACGTGGACTTTTTGGCGAAGCTCACACTCATCTCGACAAGGTTCTTCAGGAGTAGATACATCATGTCCTTGTCTGCATACGCGCTCGGATCTCCTTCGCCGCCCTCGACCACCACGTCTATCTCTCTTTCGACACAAACAGGTTCTTGTATCGCGCAGACGTCCTTGATCACCTCGCGGATGCTCACGTTCTCCTGCCTCAGGTCCCCTTCGCCGAACTCCATGCGCGACAGGTCGATGACGCTGTTCACCGTGCTCAGGAGTTTCGCCGACTCCTCCACCACCGCCCCGAGGAATTTCCTCTTGAGCGGAAAGCTCTGGTCGTCGATCCTCTGGAGCACGGTCTGGGAATAGCTCCTGATCGCGTCGAGGGGCATCCTCATCTGGCTGGTCACCGTCGAGATGAACTCCGACTTGAGCTGGTCGCTCCCGACGAGTTCCCTGTGGGCGCGCTCGAGCTCGGAAAGCTTCCTCTGGAGTTCCTCCGCCAGCCGCGTCTCCATGATCGTCACGGCGGCGTGATTGGCCAGTATGGTGAGCAGCATGACATCGCGCTCCCCGAACCTGCGCTTCTTCGTGTCACCGACGTAGAGGACGCCGAAGGGCTCGCCTTTGGCCTTGAGCGGAACCGCGAGAATGGACTTGAGCCCGCCGTATTTGACGGCCGACGAGTCGCGCGACCTCGCATCCCGCGATGTGTCGTTGATCGTCAGGGGTTCCCCGTTCGTAAGCACCCAGTCGGTCATGCCACCCTTCCGCACCCTCCACCTGAGCTTGCGCTTGAATTCGCTGCTTATGCCCACCGTCACGCTCGAGAGAACGTCCTTCTCCAGGAACAAGGCCACGCTGGCGGTTTCCGTGCCGAGGAGGGCCTGCGCGTCGCGCGCCAGGATGTCCATGACTCCGCCCTGTTCCGACTCCTGCGACGTCGCGAGGCTGGATCTGTACAGCCTGGCGGTGTCGACTTCGAAGGATGCGTGTCCCGCGGCGCGCGCGCCCGCCGCACGGGACGCGAGCGGGCCGGGGCGCTCCAGCGAGAACAGGTTTGCGACCGCCGAGAAGCCGACCGCGCACAGCGGAATGGAGAAGAGGAAATTCGCCGAATAGCGACCGAGATAGGAAGCGAGGCCGCTTCCGAGGATGAGCACGGAGGCGAAGCCGAGATAGGCGAGCAGGGCGCGCCTTCCCGCATGGATCAGGAAGCCGAGCTCCACCATCAGGACGAAGCCGAACCAAAGCAAGGTGTTGAACGAGAAAAGCGAAAGCACCGCGAAGGTCGCGGCCAGGTCGAGGGCGAAGAGGTTGTGGCAGGTCTCCGCCTTGATGTCGCCGTCGGGAAAGACCCGCCGGGGCACTATCGCCAGTAGGGCGACCGCCAATGCGGAGAGCGCGGCGAGAAGCGTGCTCTTCTCGGAGCCGAAGAAGGCCGTCGACGAGGCCATGAAGAGAAGTACGTAGGTCCTCGCCTCCACGTAGAGGCGGAAGCGGGTGAACGGTGTCGTCTTCACTCGTCTTCAGCCCTTCCGACCGGGGCGGCGTGCCCCTCCTTCCTCCTCTCCTTCACCACCACACTGCCCTCGAGCGTCTTGCCGTACCGCTTCAGCTCCGACGCGATGTCGCTCAGGCGGGCCATGTGCGCGATCGAACCGTTCTCATTCGAGACGATCGCCACCGTCATGGTCAGGAGCGGGAACTTGTCCACCGTGCCCTTGCGGTTTACGACTTCCACGTAGCCCCGCTCGATGTCTTCCTGGTCGAAGAGACGCGTGATCGACTCGTCGAAGTTTCTCGTTATCTCCCGGGCGATGAGATCGCTCTTGTCGGGAGTAGTGACGACCACGAAGTCGTCGCCGCCGATATGTCCGACGAAGTCATCCGGGTTGCCCTTTTCCTTGACCACCTCGACGAGCAGGTCGGCCGTTATCTTGATGGCCGCGTCGCCGCGGCTGTAACCGTAGTAGTCGTTGAACGCCTTGAAGTTGTCTATGTCCGCGTACATGAACGAGAAGTTGCCGTTCGACTGGAAGCGCCTCTCTATTTCGCGCTCTATGGAAATGTTGCCCGGCAGGCCCGTAAGCGGGTTGGCCTGGCGCTGCAGCTGGCTCCACTGGAGCACGTTCTTGACCCTGACGAGCAGTTCCGTGATGGCGAACGGCTTGGTGATGTAGTCGTTGGCCCCGTCTTCGAAGCCCTGCAGCCTGTTTTCGAGCTCCGACTTGGCCGTGACCATTATGATGGGGATGTGGCTCGTCTGGTAGTTGGACTTCAGGCGCTTGCACACCTCGTAGCCGTCCAGGTTGGGCATCATCACGTCCAGCAGGATGAGATCCGGCTCGCTCTCCGCCACGAGGCGGAGCGCCTCTTCGCCGTCCGCGCAGGCGGCCACTTCGTAGCCGGCCTTTTCGAGCTGGAATGAGACGATCTTACGGATGGGCTCCTCGTCGTCGACGACGAGGACGCGCGGTCGCATCGAAGGCCACTCTTCCATAGTCCCCTGCTCCTGGAGTAAGCATTCCCGTCCTGTGCGGCCGCATGAGTTCGCAACAAGCGTGCCACCCCGGGCGAAGTCACGACCGGGGGGAGCAGTGGGATTACTTCTTGAAACCAAAGACGTTATACCGACAACCGGGAGGCGGACCGGTGCGGGTTC
>JALGWA010000037.1 GCA_025774425.1 bacterium | reverse complement strand
GACAAGGCCGTGCGGCCTGACAGGAGGTGGCTCTAGATGAAAGCGGGTGGCTACATAGCGATCGCGGTCATCGTCGTGATCGCAATAGCGGGTATTGCATGGTACATCAACGGGCTCAACACGGTCGTGCGGCTCCACGAGAGCGTGGGCGCGGCCTGGGCCCAGGTCGAGACTCAGCTCCAGCGCCGCTACGATCTCATCCCCAATCTTGTGAACACGGTCAAGGGCTACGCCGGGCATGAGAAGGAGCTCTTCTCCGAGATCACGCGCCTCCGGACGAGTTGGGCCGGCGCCCGGACCAAGCAGGAGAAGATCGAGAACGCCAAGGCGATGGAAGGGGTGCTCGCCCGGCTCATGGTCGTCGTCGAGAACTATCCCGACCTCAAGGCGAGCGAGAACTTCCGCACGCTGCAGGCCCAGATCGAGGGGACGGAGAACCGCATCTCGGTCGAACGCAAGCGTTACAACGACGCCGTTCGCGCCTTCAACACCTACCAGCGGGAAGTGCTCGGCGGCTTCTTCGCCAAGCGCAAGGGGCTCACGGAGCCCGAGCCGTATTTCGAGGCCGCGCCTGAAGCCCGGGAAGTCCCCAAGGTGGAGTTCTAGCCGGTCCGCTATATGTATCCGAGGCCCTTCAGCCGGTCCACGACTTCTTCGCTGTCCTCGTCTCCGGGGCCCTCGGGGCGGCCGGCCTCGTAGGAGCGGGGCGGAGGCCTGTCCACCGTGGACACGTACTCGGGGGTGAAGACCTCCTCGAGCACCCTGCCGTCGAAGAGATCGTTCTGGGGAAGCCTCTGCATGAAGAAGATCGTAGGGAGGATGTCCTCTATGTCGGCGTTCATCTTCTTTCCGGGCACGACCCCTTCGCCCGCGATGACGACGATGCCGTCTCTGCGGTGATCCCCCTGGCGCCACGAGTAGCCCTTGTCCAGCACGCCTGGCGCCTGCGTAACATTGTAGTAGGCGGTGTGGAAGTGATCGTCGTCGAACTCGAAGAACAGGTCGGGCGCCTCCTCGAGACCGGAGACCCCGTAGAGGTCCTCGATGAAGTGGACGGCCTTGACGATCCTCTCGCCGTTCTCGTCCTCGAGGCCGAGGAGCCTGTCCCTCAGGTCCCTCTTGACGCTCTCCAGCTCCGCGCCGGGCTCGACGATGCCGAACTGGTCGCGCCCCCGCACGTTGATCCTTATGCCGTTGGTGACGTAGGCGTAGGCGCGGGTATGCTTCCAGTCGACCTTCGACGTGCCTATGTAGATGAGCTTCTTGGCGAGCGACTTGTCGGACTTCTCGAGCGCCGCGCGGAGCTTCCGGCTGATCCCCAGCTTCTTCAAGATGCTCTTGAGGAGAAGCGCGGGCGTACGGCGGTCGCCGACCTCGGCGTAGTAGCCGATGTTCTTGAGCCAGACGGTCGGGTAGAAGTTGCCGCGGACGTCGCCGAAGCCGTGGTCGGAGCAGATGACGAGCGCCGCCCCGCTGCCGATTCTCTCCGCGATCCTGCCGATGACGCCGTCCAAATAGGCGTAGTGCTCGTAGGCCCTCCGCTTCGCGGCGGACTCGCCGTCCCGCGTGATCTCGCGCCACAGGTAGTGCTGGATGCGGTCCATGCCGATGAAGTTGACCTGGAAGAGGTCCCACTCCTTCGAAGCCATGAGGTGGAGCACGGCCGCTTCCCTGGCCCTCGCGACGCCGTCGAGGTCCTCGAAGAAGCGCGCGGCCCCGTCGGCGAGATAGGCGCCGAGCCTGTCTTCGAGGTCGCCCTGCTCCTTGCCCGCGAGGCTTATGTCGATCCTGTAGTCGATGCCCCGGGCTCTCAGCTCGTCCATGAGGTCGGGCGGGTGGAAGAACCTGCTCTCGCTCGACGGGGTCATCATGCCCGTGGCGATGACGCCGTCCTCCTCGCGCGGCGGGTAGGTCATCGGCATGTTGAGCGAGATCATGCTGCGCCCGAGCTGATGGTACATGTCCATTACCGTGGGCGCCTTCATCCTCGTCCTGTTGGCGAGAAACGACAGCACCCTGCCTTCGCGGTTCTCCATTACCGTATAGCCGAAGATCCGGTGCTTGCTCGGCCTCGTGCCGGTCAGCAGGCTGGACCATGCCACGGGCGTGACGTAGGGGATGGTGGAGTTGAGCACGCCGCTGGCGCCGCGGCGCACCAGTCCCTCGAGGTTGGGCATGACGCCGCGGTCCATGAGCACGTCGAGCATGCGCCAGGTCGCCCCGTCGAGCCCCAGCAGGAACACCTTGCGCGTCATCGTTTCTTCCTCTTCAGCATATCCTTGAGGATCTCGCGCTCCTCCCTAAGGCCCAGCCCATAAAGTACCACAAAGTACATCACTGCGAAAGCGGCGCACATCGCGAGCGTGCCGGCGACGCCGGTCCAGCCCAGAAGCCTGCTGAGCAGGTAGGAGACGGCCGTGGATACCGCGCCCGCCGCCGCGGGCTTGGCGAGGTCGCGCCTGAAGGGCGTGAAGCCGTAGAGGATCTTGATCTCCACGACGCGCAGTATGTTTATGCCGGACAGGGACAGGGTCGTCGCGAGCGCCGCGCCTATCATGCCGTACCTGGGAATCAGCAATATGTTGAGGAGCACGTTGGAGCCGGCCAGGCAGACGGAGTTGACGAGGTTGATCTTCTGGCGCCCGGTCATGGTCAATATGAAGCCTATGGGCCCGACGACCGCGTTCACTATCTGGCCCACCGCCAGTATCTTGAGGGCCGCGGCGCCGCGCATGAACCCCCCGCCGAATATGCCGAGTATGCCCGTCGCGAAGAGCAGATACAGGCAGAAGACCGGCAGGCTGAGGGTGAAGACCCACTTGGAGACCGTCTTGAACTGGATCATCAGCGCGAGGCGGTCGCCCTTCTCCCACAGCTCCGAGATGATCGGTGCGAATATCTTGCTGAACGACAGCAGGCTGATCGAGACGAAAGGCGCCAGCACGAGGGCGGCGCTGAGGACGCCCACGGTTTCCGGGTCGAGGTAATAGCCCGAGATCATGACATTGGACCGGGAGATGAGGACGTTCATGAAATTGGCGAGCACCAGCGGCAGGGAGTAGAAGAAGAGCTCGTTGGCGACCCCGATCCCGCGCGTCTTCCTGAAATCGAAGGGAGAAGTCCTGACGGCGAGTACGAGGGCCACGACGGCGCAGACGGCGAACGCCCCGACGCTCCCCAGCACGACGGCGAACAGCCTCAGGCCGGCGAGGAACAGCAAGAGTATGAGGGCGAGCCTCGCGACCGGCCTCAGGACCATCTCGACGATGACGGTCGGCTTCAGGGTCTTGAGGCCCTGGGTGTAGGATGTCGATATCGTCATCAGGGCGAAGAACGGAAGCCCGATCACGTAGACCCTGAGCACGAGGTCGAGGTCGACGACATGGGAGTAGAACCTGTGCGTGAGGACCGGGGCCGCGGCGGCCGCGAGCGCCGCCAGCGCCAGCGAGAAGGCGCCGGTCAGGACCATGCCGGAGATGATGCTTCCCTTGGCCCGCGCGGGGTCCCCGAGGGCCATGTACTTGGAGGTCAGCCGGACGACGCCGCGGTTGAGGCCGAATACGGCCAGTATGAAAAGCACCTGGAAGATGCTGTTGGCGAGCGAGTACTTGCCGAAGAGTTCCGGCCCGATGGTGCGCGTCACTATGACGCTCGCCGCGAAGGAGAAGAGGGTGTTGAAGACCTGGCCGAAGACGTCCATGCCGGCGTTCTTCACGATGAGCCCGAGTTCGGAACGGTTCTCCACCTTCACCTCTTCAGGAGTTCGCGGTAGACGCTCTCGGTGCGGGCGACCATGACCTCGAGGCTGAGGTTCCTCGTGAAGAACTCACGGCCCCTCCGTCCCATGTCCCTGCGCATCTCCTCGTCGCCGGCGAGGGCGAGTATCCTGGCCGCGAGGTCCTCGGCGTTGCCCGGGGCCGCCAGCAGCCCGGTCACGCCCGGTCTCACGAGCTCCCTGTTCCCGCCGACGGCGGTCGCGACCACCGGCTTGCCGAGCCCCATGTACTCGCATATGCTGTTGGACAGCCCCTCGCTGTAGTCGGGATGCGAGGCCAGCACGCCGATGTCGAAGTGCCTCGCGATGTCGAGCACGTCCCTGCGATGTCCGAGGAAGAGCGTCCGGCCGCCGATGCCGAGGTCGCGGGCCAGCCCCTCGTAGGCCGCCCTGCGCTCGCCGTCGCCGACTATCACCCCCCATGCGTCCTCGTGTCTCTCGAACACCATGGCGAGCGCGGCGAGGAAGGTCGGATAGTCCTTGAGATACGTGAGGTTGGCGACGTGGCCGATCAGCAGCCCCCTCTCGGGAAGGCCGAGGTCGGCCCTGGACCTGGTGGCGGCGGCCTCGAAATCGGCGGGGTCGTAGCCGTTGTATATGATGCGCGTCTTGCCCCGGCCCGGCCAGCGCCGGAAGTAGTGGTCCACGCCGGCATGGGAGTTGGCGATTATGCGGTCGGATATGATGAACGCCAGCCGCTCGCCCGGGTCGCTTATGCGCCGGCGGGGTCCGGCGATCCTGATGGTGGTTATGACCTTGCACCCCGCGAGCTTGCCCGCCGTCGCGCCGAAGAAGCCGGGCAGCCCGAGGTAGGCGTGGACTATGGACACGCCGCCCCGCTTGATTACGCCGCGGAGCCGGCCGATCACCCCGAGGTCCCATCTCCATCTTCGCTCGATCACGCTCACGGGAACACCCGTCTCCGCGGCGGCGCGCGCGACCGGCCCCCCCGGCTCCAGGCAGACGAGACCGGGACTGAAGCGGTCGCGGTCGAGGCCCTTCAAGAGCTCGAGGAGCTGGCGCTCGGCGCCTCCGATGAGCCCGGTGTCATGGGCGACGTAGAGGATGTTTGACTTCGACGGTTCGGCCATTGCTTCTCTTGCGCGCCCCCGGCGCGTTCCCCGGGACATACTAAGGCATCGGCGCCGCGGGTTCTATATCTTAATGCTCTTCCACTTGCCGTTGCGGAATCTCAGGAAATAGGTCAGCCCGAGCGCGATTATGTACACCGTGGCTCCGACCCAGGCTCCGACGGCGCCGCCCTTCAAGGTCATGGCTGCGACATAGGCGAGCGGGACGAAGATGAACCACGCGTAGCCGACGCCGATGAACATCGCCCAGCGCGTGTCACCGGCGCCGCGCAGGCAGCCGTTGCTCGCGATGCCCATGCTGTCGAACAGCAGGAATATGGCCGCGACGCGCAGGATGGTCGCGCCCAGGCGGACGACCTCGGGGTCCTGGTTGATCATCATCACCAGCCGATCGGGGACGGCGAGGAACAGGATTGCGACGGCCCCCGCGTAGGCCATGCTCATCTTGATGGCGGTGTAGCCCGACCTCGCGGCATGGGGAATCTCCTCCGAGCCGATATACTGCCCGACGAGAGTAGTCGCCGCGATCGACACGCCGAACACGGGCATGAACGAGAGATGCATCAGCCTGAGGCCCGCCGTGCTCGCGGCGAGCTCGACCGTGCCTATCCTGGCGATGAGGGCCGAGAAGACGATGAAACTCGCCATGTCGAGCAGCCACTGCAGCCCGATGGGAAGTCCGACGCGCGAGAGCCTGCCCATGAGGGCCGGCACCGGCCGCCAGGTCGCCCGGGTCGAGAACATGCCGCTGCTCTTCTTGGAGAGAAACACGGCGAAGAAGATGAACGCGCCCACGGCGCTCGCACCCACGGTGGCGTAGGCCGCGCCGTCCGTCTCCAGCCGCGGCAGGCCGAACTTACCGAAGATCAGCCCGTAATCGCCGATGACGTTCAGCACATTTATGAATATGACTATCTTGAGCGGCGTGCGCGTGTCGCCGATGCCTCGGAGGAAGGCCGAGAAGCACATGTAGAGGACGATGAAGACGCCGCCCCAGAGCCTTATGCCGAGGTAGGACGCCCCTATGCGCTGGACGTCCTCGGCAGGCCCGAGCAGCCTCATCAGGCCGACGTTGTAACGGCTCAAGAGAATGAGTATGGCGCCCGAGACGAGGGCGAAGTAGACGCCCTGCCAGGTCACCTTCCCGATGTCGCCGAAGCGCCCGCCGCCGTAATGCTGGGCGACGAAGGTGTTGACCCCGTTGACCACCCCGTTGAAGAAGGAGAAGAGTCCCCATGTGAGAGTTCCGGACAGCCCGACGGCCGCGAGCTCGGTGGGGCCGAGACGCCCGACCATCATGGCGTCGATGAAGGTCATGATGGTGTGGCTGAGCATGGTCAGCACGGCGGGGTAGGCGATGTACCAGACCTCGGCGTAGCCGCCCCGCTTATGCTCGGGGAATTGCTTTCTTTCCATGGTCATACGGCGGCGCTCCCTGCTGCCCGGAGGGCGTTGTGCGGCATATCCTAATCTGACCCAAAGGCCGCCGCGTGTCAATACCGGGCCTGGCTTGACAAATAGTAAGTAATCTAGTAACCTTATACCCGTATGGGGTATCCAAGTATCAGGTACCGCGACGGGAGGAGGATCAGTTGATTGACGAGAAGTTGGAGAAAGAGGCCATCGGGAGGCTCAAGCGGATCGAGGGGCAGGTGGCGGGCATACAGAAGATGATCGGCGAGCGTCGATACTGCATGGACATCGTCAACCAGATATCGGCGGTGGAGGCCGCGCTTCACAAGGTGTCCGCGATGGTGCTCAGGAACCACATGGAGACCTGCGTGCTTTCGGCGTTCCGGTCGACCGACAAGTCCGAGGTCAAGGTCAAGATCGACGAGCTGATGCGGGTCTACAACAGCCTTCGCCTGAGGTGAGGGAGGTGATGCTGCGCGGAAGTGACCGGGTGGGGATGGCTGCGTTTGCGCCGGGGCGGGCCCGCGGGCTCCGGCTGCGTTCGGCGGCGGGAGCCGCGGGTGTGACGGGAATGTCAACGAAGGGAGAGACGCGATGCGGTTGGAACGCTTGCAACGAAGACGAACTTTGATGCTCGCTCTGGCGGCGGCGGGACTGGTGGCGCTCACGGCGGGTGCGGCCTTCGCGGGCTCTGGGGCCTGCGGCCACGCGGCGGCGCAAGAGAGGGCCAAGCAGACGGTCGAGGACGACTACCCCCTCGGGACATGCATAGTCTCGGGGGCGAAGCTGGGCTCGATGGGCGAGCCGGTCGTGTACGATTACGAGGGCCGGGAGATACGCTTCTGCTGCGCCGGCTGCGTGAAGCCCTTCGAGGCGGATCCCGAAGCCTACCTGGCGAAGATGGACGAGGCGATCATCGCCGCCGAGGGCTCGGACTATCCCCTCGAGACATGTGTCGTCTCCGGGCGGAAGTTGGGTTCCAAGGGCGAGCCGGTGGACCATGTCTACGACAACCACCTAGTCCGCCTCTGTTCGGCGGGCTGCGTGAAGTCCTTCGAGAAGGACCCGGCGCGGTACATGGCCGAGGTCGAGAAGGCGCGGGCGGCTGCGCCCAAGCCGTATCCAATGGATACGTGCATAGTCTCGGGGGCGAAGCTGGGCTCGATGGGCGACCCCGTCACCGTCGTCCACGACGGCCGCGAGGTCAAGTTCTGCTGCGCGGGTTGCGCCGCCAGATTTGAGAGCGACCCGGGCAAGTACATGCAGAAGCTCGAGGGCGCGGGCGCCGAGAAGGACGCGCCGCGGGGCCACAGAAGTTGCGGGGGGCACGCGCGGTGACCAGCAAGGCGGCCATACCAGAGGCGCGCCGGGGTCGCGGCGCTTTCCGCGGTGGCGGGCGGTGGCGCCTGGTGCCCGGTGCGCTTCTCGTCGCAGCCTTCCTCGGCTGCGCCTCGAGCCGCGAGAGGACGTCTTTCGATGACTACTACCGCGTCGAGGCGGCCTCTTACCCCGGAGAGGCGGCCGACACGACGGCGGCCGGGCCTCCGGACCTGGCGGACGGCGCGACGCTTTCCGACTACCTGGTCTACGCCGCCCTGCACAACCCCGGGCTGGAGGCCGCCTTCGACGAGTGGAAGGCGGCCCTGGAGAGGATTCCGCAGGTGAGGTCGCTGCCGGACCCGCGCTTCACGTACGCCTACTATATCGAGGCGGTGGAGACCCGCGTCGGACCCCAGCAGCAGTCGTTCGCCCTGGTGCAGACCTTCCCGTGGATAGGCAAGCTCATGCGCCGGGGCGACATGGCGCTCGAGGCGTCGGAGGCGGCCCGCCGCAGGTATGAGGCCGCGAAGCTCGACCTGTTCCACCGGGTCAAGCAGGCCTACTACGAGTACTACTACCTTCATCGCTCCATAGACATCACGCGCGGCATCGCGGCCCTGGCATCCGACCTCGAGGCGGTCGCGAGGGGGGGCTTCCAGGCCGGCGTGGTTCCCTACGCCGCCGTCGTCAAGGCCCAGGTCGAGCTCGGAAGGCTCGAGGATCGCCTCGAGACGCTCGAGGACCTCCGCGGTCCCGCCGCGGCCCGGCTGAACGCGGAGCTCGG
>JALGWA010000036.1 GCA_025774425.1 bacterium | reverse complement strand
GGCCGCGTCGGCAGGACGGAGGCGGTCGCTCTCTCGGCGGGGCTGGCGGCCGGGGCCCTGCTGCTCGGGCTCGGGTTGGGCGCTCCGGCGGCGGTCGCGGCGGCGGCCGGTCTCGCCCTCGGATTCGCCTACTCGGTGCCGCCGCTCAGGCTCAAGGGGAGGCCGGTCGCGGACATGCTGGCCAACGGGCTGGGCTTCGGCCTTCTGGCTTTCGTACTCGGGCGGCTCTCGTTCCCGGTGTACGACGGCCGGGTATTGCTGAAGGCGATCCCGTATGTGCTCGCCATGTGTTCCATCTTCCTGAATACCACGATACCCGACCGGGCCGGGGACGCCGCGGCCGGCGACCGGACGAGCTCCGTCGTCTTCGGGAGCCGGTCGGTAGCGCGTGCGGCCGCGGCGATGCTGGCGGTCTCGGCCGCGCTCGGCTTGCTGACCGGCGCGGCCCCGTGCGCCATGGGCGCGGCGGCGGCGCTTCCGGCTTTCGTGGCGGTGGCCGTCGAGCCGTCGCCGCGGGTGTCGGTTGTGGCCAGCCAGTTCGCCGGGCGCGCCTTCTTCGTCGTGATGAGTGTCGCCGTGCCGCCGCTCGCCGCACTCGGCGTGTCGGCCTATGCTCTCTCGAAGGTCTATTACGCGGACAGGTTCGGGCTGGACTACCCGAGACTGGAGGGGGCTAGCGCGAGAGTATGTAGGACCCCTCGGCCGGAAGGAACTTGTAGGTGTAGACCGCTCCGAAGCGGTTCCTGATCATCCCGTCCGAGACGAATGCACGAATGACGAGCTCATCGAGATGGTTGGGATAGACCCCGTAGTTGAGCCTGTAGGCCTCGACGGCGAAGTGGAGGTTCTCGATCTCGCGGTCCTCGACGAACTGCGAAACCGCGGCGTCCAGGCGGTCGTAGGGCGTGTCGCCCGACGAGGCCGGTTCGAGCAAGAGGACCCTCGCGGCCAAGGCGACCGCCAGGACGGCGACGGCCATCGCGACGGCCTTCACCGATCTCAAGGCCGCGCTCTCGGTCCGGCCGGCGGGAGAGTCCTCGGCTATGGAAACGATACCCAGGGCGAAGAGCTTCTCGAGCACGTCAAGGGTCTCGAGTTCCTCGCGTTCGCTGTCCTCGAGAGTCTGCTCGATCGACCGCTTGCCGTCGACGAGCCGGAGCACCGCCAGCTCCTCCTCCTCGAGCGGGAGCTGGCTGATATCGGGCTCGACTATCTTGAGCTTGGTCTCGAAGCTCGGAAGGAACCGGCTGATCTCCTCGACTTCGTCCTTTCTCCGGACCGCTTCCATCAGAATCGGTTCGAGCCTCATGGCCCGCGCCATGGTGTCCTTGGGCACCTCGTCCGTGCATCCGGAGAACTCGTACTTGCCGCCCTCCCACTTGATGATGCCGGCGACGACTTCCTGGGTGTATCTCTCGATGAGGTCCGCGAGCCTCTCCTCGTCCATCAGGCGCTCGGAGAGCAGGATCTCGCAGGGGTCGCGGTTGTCTTTCTCCTTGAGCTCGAGGATCTTGCTGACTTCCTGCGGGGTCAGGATGTCGTTCTCGAGCAGGTAGGAGACGAAGGGGTCGCGCATGCCCTCGCGCCTGTCCTTGACCGATACGATCTTGCCGCCGTCGAAACACAGTATCGCCGTGCGCCCCTTGCTCGAGAGGCGGAGCACGCCGGACTTCTCCTGCGACCCTATGAACTGGAGGATCTCGGCGACGTTGAATGTCCCGAGTTCACCTTTCATTCCCATGATCTATTCCTGTCTCGCGTGACGAAGCACGAGCACCGTCGATCTCCATGCGTAGACCGCGTAAACGCAGATGAAGAAGACCGTGAGCGCCATGCCGTCACCCGTCCTGAAGCGCGGCAGCCTGTTTACTATCGACCCTCCGGTGAGAGCGAGAATCAGCGAGCCGTAGACGAGTATCCCGTAGAGAGTACCCTTCAGCCTCTGGCCGCACAGGTGGTATGATGCGCCCGGCGCCGCCAGGCCGGCCACGAGCCTCAGCGTAGTGCTTCTCCAGTGCAGCTTGGAGAGGCGTGCGTCGAGTTCCCGCTCGAGCTCGTCGCTGTCGCCCACGTTGTCCTGCATGATGCGCGCGCAGCTCCGGCAGGCGATTTCCTTGCGTTTCCTGCGGGCGATGCTCTCGGGGACATGTACCCCGCAGATGTCGCATCGTGCGGCCACCTTGAGCCGGTAGGAGACGGCGACCAGGCCGCCGGCAAGCGTTACGAGGACGATGATGCCGGCCGTGCCCGACTCGACGGGATGGTAGTCCGTCTTGAATCGTCTTTCCGGGGCCGTCGAGGCGAGTTTCCAGAGCGCTCCCGGCTGGAGGTTTACCGCGATGGGATCCTGGGGTGCGGCGTCGGCGACGAGCGAGCGGATCAGGTTGAAATCCAGCGTGGATGCTATCTCCATCTCTTCCTCGGCGACATCGAAATGCAGGAGCTGGTTGAGCGCCTGTGCGTAGTTGTAGTGGATGACGGCCTCGGACGGCGCATACCTGATTGCTTCCTCGAAACTGACCCTGGCCTCCTGGAAGCGTCTGAGCCCGTAGTAGGCGACACCCTTGTTGTTCAGTATGGCGGCGTTGTGCGGTTCGAGCTTGTCGGCGACGTTGAAAAACTCGAGCGCTGCGGCGTGGTTCCCGACTCTCAGGTGGTAAAGGCCGCGCATGAAGGCATTCAGCGGGTCGTACTTCCTGTGCGCGCTGGTCACCTGCAGCGTGCGTTCGAATCTCTCGTCGAGCGTCTTGTCGGCGATTGCGGCCATGCGGAAGGGCGACTGGGGATGGTGGGTCGATACTATCCTCGACGTCCAGTCGATCGCCGGGGCGAGCAGGACGAGAAGGGCCGCGAACGCCACGACGACCTTGTGTTCCGACGGGGTCGCGTAGCGCCAGGTCAAGGCGCTTCCAACGACGGCGGCCCAGGTGATCACTCCGAATGCACTCTTGCCGGGCAGCATGATGAAGAACGCGGCTATGGCCGCGGCGAGGACCAGCCTGACGTAGTCGGCGCCGAGCCGGGGCGAAAGCGTGAGAACCGCCGACACCCATGTCGCCTTCCAGTTTCTCAATACGACTATGAACACGCCGAGGTAGAAGCTGATCACGACCGAGGCGAGTATGATAAGGACGAGGTTAGCCGCGAACAGGGACTGGTAGTAGAAGTCGCTGATCAGGAATTTGACACCCGTCATGTATTCGAGCATGCCGTCGATCAGGGAATTGTGACGGTAGACCCGCGCCAGCCCGAAGTGGGGCTCGGGCGAGGTCGGCGACAGCGCCGCCGCCTCCGTGAAACTCTCGATGGCCGCCCCGTACTCGCCGTCCGCCATGTACCGGTATCCCTTCCAGACATAGAGATTGGACATCAGAAGGGGGTCCTGCTCGCCGGACGCCCGAGGTACGACCTGGGCGGCCGACACGACGCCGGCCAGGGCCGCGACGCCCATTGCGACTAGAGCGATTGTCCTCAGCACGCTATCTCTTCCCCGAGTCCCAGTACCAGTCGGTGCACCTGTCCCGCGGTGACACGGGATCATAGGTATTTTCGGCAACGCGGCGGCGCACCTTGAGTCGAGGCGTGATGATTTTTTGCGATAAAGTGCAAGCAGCGCCACGGCAGCCGGTTTTGGGTTGACATCGGCGCCGAAAGGAACTTAACTTAGTTCACTAAACCGGTCTGGAGCGCTGCCGAATGAAGGATTCAAAGCCCCCCAGAGGCCTGTCGCTGTTGTTCTGGGCCTTCCTGTGCCTCTGGGCGGCCGCCGCGCCGGCCACGGCGGAGGTCAGCCTCGAGTACGCCGTCGGCATCGACGGGGAGGACATTTCCGGCAACAGGCAGATCGGGACGGTGTCCGAGTACTTCCAGAGGCCGCTCAGGGTCAGGGTCGCCGACGAGGCCGGGTCCCCGATGCCGGGGGTGCTCGTCGAGTTCGTCGTCGTGGAGGCGGGGGAGGGTCAGCCAGGAGGGCCCGCAGAGGTGCCCGCGGTCGACCGGAGATTCGTCGAGACCGGCCCGGCCGGGTACGCCTCGACCAGTGTGAGGGCCGGCTCCCGGGAAGGTGCTTTCCACGTGATGTGCCTGCCGCGCTCCCATGAGGGCAACTACCTGGTGTTCGAGCTCAACACCTACCGGCAGAACTGGGTGGCCTTCACGCTGGTCGGCCTCGTCGGCGGGCTGGCCATTTTCCTGTTCGGCATAAAGTTCTCGGGGAGGGGACTCCAGAAGGCCGCCGGCGGCAAACTCCGGCAGATCGTCGCCAGGCTGACGGCCAACAGGTTCCTCGGAGTGCTCACCGGGATCATAGTCACTGTCATAATCCAGTCGAGCAGCGCGACGACGGCCATGATGGTGAGCTTCGCCAACGCCGGCCTCATCACCCTGAGCCAGGCGATGGGGGTCATACTGGGATCCGATGTGGGGACCACGCTCACGGTCCAGCTGATCGCCTTCCGGATCTTCGACTACGCGCTGCTCATAGTCGCGGCCGGCTTCGTGCTCTTCATCTCCAAGATCGAGCGCTACTCGAGGATAGGCCAGGTAGTCATGGGCTTCGGTCTCTTGTTCTTCGGCATGAGTGTTATGTCCGCTGCCGTGGCCCCGGCCAAGCACCACCCGGCTTTCGCCGGGTTCATCCTGGGCTTCGAGCGGAGTCCGGTGCTGGCCATCCTGGCCTCGGCCGTCTTCACGGCGGTCATACAGAGCAGCGCGGCGACCATAGGCCTGGTGCTGACTTTCGCCTTCCAGAGCATGATCAGCCTGCGGGGCGCGATACCGGTCGTCCTCGGCGCCAACATAGGCACCTGCGCGACGGCCCTGCTGGCCGGCATGGGCGGAACGCCGGAGGGGAAGAGGATCGCCTGGGCCCACACCTTTTTCAAGGTCCTCGCCGTCGCCCTGCTCTACCCGTTCCTCGGACGTTTCACGGCGGCGATAGAGGGCACGGCCGATACGGTCACCAGGCAGATAGCGAACGCCCACACGCTTTTCAATGTCGGCGCGGCCCTCGCGTTCCTGCCTTTCGTCAAACCCTGGGCCCGGCTCTTCAGGTTCCTGATAAAGGAGGAGGAGGCCGGGGCCGAAGTCTTCAAGCCCGTGTATCTGGATCCACGGGTGCTGGAGACGCCGGCGCTGGCCCTGGGGCAGGCGACCCGGGAGACGTTGCGCATGGCCGACATCGCCTACCGGATGTATTCCCGCTCGGTAGAAGTCTTCACCAACGACGATGAGGGGCTCCGCGAGAGGCTGATAGAGGAGGACGACAAGGTCGACACGCTGGACGAGGCCATCACCCCCTATCTGACGAGGCTCTCCCAGGGCGAGATGTCGGACGACGAGGCCGAGAGGGCCGTCTGCCTGCTGTTCATAGTCCATCGGCTCGAGCTGATAGGCGACATCGTGTCCAAGAGCCTCATGGACCTAGCCCTCAAGAAGATGATGGTCTCGCCGAGGTTCTCTCATGACGCCCTGGAGAGCATCAAGGTCTACCATTCCGAGGTCCAGAAGGCTTTCCAGATGGCCATCGACTCTTTCGCCTCCCAGAACAAGAGGCTTGCGGAGGAAGTCGTGGGGCGGAAATCCGAGCTCAACAATATGGAGCGCGAGCTGCACAAGAACCATCTGCTGGGGTTGACCGGCGACAGGGAGGAAGTGGCTGAGACGAGCACCATTTTCCTGGATGTGCTGAACGACCTCAAGAGGATTAACTCCAACGCTTCCGGGATAGCCTACGCCGTCCTGGGGAGACTGTAAGCGAGAGGAGCGGTCCCGATGCCTTCAAAACGTTTCGGCGTCATCGGTCTTGGACGATTCGGCTACACGGTCGCCACCACGCTGGCGAACAGCGGCGCGGAAGTCATAGCGATCGACACGGACCCCAACGTGATAAACGAGGTCAGCGACGTCGTATCCGTGGCCGTATGCATGAACTCGGTGGACAGGGACGGGCTGGTCGCCCACGGCATGGACAAGGCGGATGCCGTGGTCGTAGCGATCGGCCAGAATTTCGAGGCCAACGTGCTGACGACGTCCATACTCAAGGACCTCGGTGTCAAGAGGGTGGTGGCGCGGGCGGGCACGGACATCCAGAAGCGCATACTGGAGCGCATCGGAGCTGACGCGGTCATTTTCCCCGAGGACGCGATCGGCGTCCGCGTCGCCCAGAGCCTCTTGAGCTCCCGGATAGTGGACATCACCAGCCTCTTCGAAGGCCTGAGCATCGCGCAGGTGGTCGTCCCGAAGGAGCTCGTCGGCAAGAAGATAGGCGAGATGAAGTTCCGCCAGAAGTACAAGTGCAACATCGTGGTGATCAAGCGCAAGACGGACCAGTCCGACATATCGAAGGAGGCCAAGCGGTACAACGTCCTCCCCGAGCCGGAGGACCAGATCCGGATGGGGGACATTCTCGTCGTCGTCGGGACGGAGAAGGACATCGAGAGGCTGGCGAGCAGCCTGTGAAGGAGATCGCAAGGTGGCGTGGATTTACATAGAGGACGCCGGCCGTCACGTCGGCGAGAAGGTGACTCTCAAGGGGTGGGTTCAGAGGCTTCGTTCCAGCGGAAAGATAAAGTTCCTCATCGCGAGGGACGGCACCGGCGTAATGCAATGCGTCATCGCCAAACAGGACTCGGAGCAGGCCTTCCAAGAGGCCGACGCGCTCACCCAGGAATCCTCCGTGATCGTCGAGGGGGTGGTCAGGAAGGAAGAGCGCGCCCCCGGCGGGTTCGAGCTGACGGTGTCGCGCCTCCAGGCGGTCAGTATCGCGGAGAACTACCCGATAACGCCCAAGGAGCACGGCGTCGATTTCCTGCTCAGGAACCGCCACCTGTGGCTCAGGTCTTCCAGGCAGCATGCGGTGCTCCGCATCCGGGCCGAGGTGATGAAAGCCTGCCGTGACTACCTGGACGGCCTGGGCTTCATCGAGGTCAGCGCGCCCATATTCACGCCTTCGGCCAGCGAGGGTACGACGACCCTGTTCGAGACCAAGTATTTCGATGAGACCGCCTACCTGTCCCAGAGCGGCCAGCTCTATAACGAGGCCGCCGCAATGGCCTTCGGGCGGGTATACTGCTTCGGGCCCACGTTCAGAGCGGAGAAGTCCAAGACGCGGAGGCATCTGACCGAGTTCTGGATGCTCGAGCCCGAGATGGCGTATGCGGATCTCGAGACCGTATTCGAGGTCTCCGAGGGCCTCGTCACCGCGGTCGTCGAGCGCGTGCTCGAGCGGCGGGTCCGCGAGCTCGAGGTGCTAGGACGCGACGTCTCTCTCCTGGAACGCGTCACGCCGCCGTTCGGCCGGATGAGTTATGACGAGGCGGTCGAGCGGCTGCGGGCCGGCGGATTCGACATCGAGTGGGGACGGGACCTGGGGGCGGAGGAGGAGACCTTCCTGTCCGAGTCCTTCGAGAAGCCGACGTTCATACACGACTACCCGGCTGAGGCCAAGTCGTTCTACATGGAGCCCACGCCCGGCGGTGACAAGACCGTGCGCTGTACGGACCTCATAGCCCCCGAGGGTGTCGGCGAGATAATCGGCGGGAGCGAGAGGATAAGCGACCTGGCCTTGCTCGAGAAGCGCATCGACGACCACGGTCTTCCTCGGGGGGCGTTCGAGTGGTATCTCGACTTGAGGAGGTACGGGAGCGTTCCCCACGCGGGTTTCGGCCTTGGGCTCGAGCGGACGGTCGCCTGGATTTGCGGCATCAAGCACATCAGGGAAGCCATACCTTTCCCCCGGACCATATACAGGGTTTATCCCTGAAGCAAAAGGCCGCTTGCAGCCAAGCGGCCAGCGGACAACCGGCGGAGGGAAGGGAGGCAGCCGGGCTGCCTCCCATGCTGCATCAGGCGACCTTGATCGGGATCTCTTTGGCCTTGGCCGATTCCTGCTTGGGCAGCTTGATCTCCAGGACGCCGTCCCTGTAAGTCGCTTCGACCTTCTCGCTGTCCACCGAGGGCAGCGTCAACACGCGCTTGAAAGCGCCGTAGGTCCTCTCGACCCTGTGCCAGTTCTCGCCGTTTTCGCGCTCCTCGCGCTTCTTCACGCCCGAGATGGTCAGCACGTCGTCCTTGACCGAGACCTTGATGTCGTCCCTGCCCATGCCGGGAATCTCGGCCTTCACGATCACTTCGTTGTCGCTCTCGGAAACGTCGACCGGAGGAATCCACTGCGACTCGCGGCTGTCCTCCGCCGTCCCGAAAAAGGAATCGAGCATCTTTCCGGTCTCTTCGTGAAGAGTCATCAAATCCCTGAAGGGTGACCATCTGACCAGTCTCATTTGAATCACCTCCTCCTCTTGTGGTGTTCCGCCGGTTTCCTGTCCGGTGTCCACCCGCAGCACAGAGCAATGCGTGTGCCACAGCGCACGCCCCGTACAGTGGCGGTGTAACCCTTTGCATCGCAAGCGGTCACGTTTCCTGCCACCTGATTCAC
>JALGWA010000035.1 GCA_025774425.1 bacterium | reverse complement strand
GGTCGCCGTCGAGGGCTCTTCCCCGCTCTGGACCGGAGAAGGGCGTAGGCGAGGGCCGTTAGCGCCGCGAGGGTTATTGCCAGGCCGATGACCACGGTGAGCTTATAGCCGGAGTCGTCGCGCACCATGAGGCTGACCACCGGCGGGGGCGCCTTTAGGCTGGTGACGCGCTCGAGGCGCTTGACCGACCACAGGTAGGAGTGGTCGAGGAAGGCGAGCGCCATCGCGGCCAGCGTGGCGACTCCCAGGATTCTGACCTTGATGTCCCCGCCGACCCTCTCAAGCATCCTCGCCAGCCGGAATGACGAGAGGAGTGCGAGCGTCATCACCGGGAGGAGCACGAACCTTGTTGCGACCCGCTCACCGCGTAGGAGCGGGATGGGAAGCCGGGTTAAGAAGGCGTGGAAATAGCTGACCGAAAGCAGCACCATGAACAGCATGGGAAAGTCGAGGGCTCCGTACTTCACACCCTCGAGGTCGTCGCTCCGCGAGAATCTCAACACCACGCCGAAGTAGATGAGAACGGCGAGGCCGACCAGGCCGACGTACATATCGAACTCCCACCAACCGGCGTTTCCCCAGTAGCGGAGGCGCGCAGGGGCCTCGAACCGGATGGTGATCATGGCGTCGACGAGGTCGCGGAAAGTCGGGTAGGACCATATGAACTTCTCTCCGCGGCCGAGAAGCGTGTATGCGGCGGGGATCAGCTTGAATGCCGAGAGGAACGCGCTGGCGGCGACGGTTCCCAAGAGCGGCTTCGCGTACTTCCAGCTGAAAATGACGAGCAGGACGAGAAACATCAGGCACCACGTGTACAAGTGGAACGAACCCTTGAGCATCATGGCGAAGAGGACGAAGGCGAGCATGAAAGACGCCCGCCATGACCCGTCGGTCTCGAGCGCCTCGAGCAGGAACAGGAAGAAGAAGGGCAGCAGGAAGTAGCCGCTCCAGGCGGTGTGGCCGACCGCGAGATGTGCCACGATGTGGCCGTTGAAGTTGAACAGGAGGAAGAAGAGTGCGAACGGCAGGAGCGAGAGGCCGTACTTCCTCATCAGGAGAACCGAGCCGGCGAACCCCAGCGCATAGAGAATGAGAAGGTCCATCATTATGAAGCCGCCCGTGCTCATCGCCGGCAGGGCGAGCACCCACGGCATGAAATTGGTGTCCGGGATGGACATGAACCTGTCGGTCTGGTGGAAGCGCAACGACATGTGGAACGGCGGGCTCCCCGTGTTCACGGCCTGCCTCAAAACCGAGTAGTAGACGTGCTCCTGGCCCCAGTCGTGAATCCTGAAGGTGACGTTTCCGAAGTTGACGAACCACGCCCAGTGGAAGGCGCCGATGGCCAGGAGGACTGCGAGGACTACTATGGTCACGGGCCTGCGGAGGCACGGAGTCCCGCGCGGAGACGGCGCCCCGCCTCCCGGGCTCGGATTGTGCATCTTGAGCTCCGACCCCGTCATGCCGGGCCGCCCTTCGCGGGCTTCCGGGCGACGACCCAGACCCTGCCGCTCCCGGGCTTGGGTTCGGTCATCTCCTCGGGATTGTCCCAGGTAGCCAGCACCTCGAAGCCCGAGCTCCTGAGGTTCGAATGTATCTCGCCGAGGGTGTAACCGCGTTCCCGGTGTTCTTCGTCCACGCGCATCCAGGTCTCGTTCATCCTGATGAAGCCCGTGATCCTCATCTCGGCGATGTTGCTCTCGTAGTCATAGGACTTGCGGTGGACCTCGAAGAACTCGTCGGTGTCCTGGCAGACTTCGCAGGGTCTCTTCTGCCACAGGACGCCCAGGCCGTATACCGTGTTCATGTCGAATACGAAGAGTCCGCCGGGCTTGAGGGCCCTGTGGACGCACGAGTAGCATGCCAGGATGTCGTCCGTCTCGAGCAGGTAGTTGAGACTGTCGAACCAGCAGGTCGCGAGGTCGAAGCGGTCCTCGAAAGACAACACCCGCATGTCCTGTTCGATGAACTCGATTCGGCGGCCGGCTTCCGCCGCCTTCTCGCGGGCGAGCCTCAGCATATCGGCCGAGTTGTCCACGCCGGTCACGGCGTAACCGCGCCCGGCCATGGCGACGGCGAAGCTGCCCTCCCCGCACGCGAGGTCGAGGACGGTGCGCGCCTCCGTGCCGAACTTCGTTAGGATCGCCGGGAGGAGCGTGGCCATGCGCTCGCTGAAGCGGGGGTAGTCCCCCTTCATGTAGATGTAGGCGAACTCACGGTAGATGTTCAAAACCCTCACCCCTCACGAAGGATGGGGTCCTCAAATGCGCGGCGCGTAACCCCGGGTCCCGCTCCCGCCGGGAACACCGCCTCGCACAGCCGCCCTCGGCGGCAGGACTCCGGATGCACCCGCCGCCACGCCGGGACCGCCGAAGCCGGTCGCATAATGCGATTGTGCATTTTGAGCTCTGACCCCAATGGGGCTACATCTTCTTCTTGATCTCGTTGAGTTTCAGGTAGTGACGGCGTTCCTCGTCGATGATCTTGTCGATCTCGCCGCGCTGGGGGCCCTGCGGCACCAGGTTTCTCATCTCGAGATAGTACAGCACCGAGTCGAGCTCGCGCCGGATGGCGAAGTCGATTGCGGCCTTCACGCCCGTGATGCCCTTCATCAGGTTGTCGAATTCCTCGTCGGAGAAGATGAGGTTCTCGGCATACGTTGCAAGGTAGGCGAAGTATTCGCCCGGGAAGCTCTCGGGAGGCTGGTACTGCTCTATCTGCGAGAGCATTCCCGAGAAGGTCTTGCGATGCTTGGTCTCTTCCCCAGCCAGGAACTCGAACATCTCCTTCGTCTCCGCGTCCTCTGCGATTGCAGCCGCGGCGTGATTGTAAAACTTCTCGCCGTGTTCCTCTATCTTCAGCGCAATCTCGAAGATCTCGCTCGCCCTGAACTCCGTTCCCATTTCAGTCCTCCTTCAAGAGATAAGGTTGGCTTCGCTGTGCTTCTTCAGAATCTCGTCTGCAAGGTCCTCCAGCGCCTTGAGGGCCTCGGCGTCAGGATAACCCTTTACTATAACCGTGGGGAGCATATCAACCTTGAGATTGCCCGTCATGCCGGCGAGCGTCTCCACGATCCTCGAACCCCACCCGTAGGACCCGATCACGCCGAGGAAGCGCGTCTTCGGCCGAAGCGCGTTGGCGAGATAGGCGGCGTTCACCGCGGCCGGGTGAGGGCCGACGAGAACCGTGGATGCGGCTATCACCAGGGTCGCGGCGTCGACGAGGGCCATGGCGATCTCGCCTAGGTCCGTGACTACCAGATTGTAGGGTTTTACGTGTATGCCCCGTGCGACGAGATGGTCGGTGAGGTGCCTCACCATCTTTTCGGTGCTCCCGTGCATGGAGACCCAGGGCATCAGGACCTCGTTCTTGACCTCGTCGGACGACCACTCGCGGTAGGCTTCGATGATCTGCGCCGGGTTCATGTGCACCGGGCCGTGACTCGGCCCGACGATGTCGATGTCGTAGTCCTTGAGCCTGTCCAGGTGCTTCAGGACGTTGTTCCTGAACGGCATCATGATTTCGGCGAAGTAGCGCTTGGCGCTGGCACGGAACCCGGAGATGTCGTCGGCGAGCACCCTGGTGGTCGCTATGTGGGATCCCAGGAAATCGCAGGAGAAGAGGATCCTGTCCTCCTTGAGATACGTGAACTGGGTCTCGGGCCAGTGCACCCACGGCGCGATGATGAACTCGAGCGTCTTGTCGCCCAGGGACAAGGTCTCCCCGTCCCCGATGACGATGAACTTCTCCTCGTCGATTCCAAGGTGGTCCTTGGAGAGCTCCACGCACTTGGGGTTGGTCACGACCTTCGCCTCGGGGTTCCTGAGGAGCATGGCCTGGATGGAGCCCGAGTGGTCCTGCTCCGTGTGGTTGGTTATGATGTAGTCTATCTTGTCGACCCCGAGGGCCTCGAGGTTGACCAGGAACTCGTGGAGCTTGAGGGGCTCGACCGTGTCTATGAGCGCGGTCTTCTCGCTCCCCCTCACGATGTAGGAGTTGTAGCTCGTTCCTTCGGGAAGAGGTATCAACGAGTCGAAGAGCCTGCGGTCCCAGTCCATGACGCCGACGTAATGTACGTTCGGCCTGATCTCCACAATCATTCCGATGCCCTCCCTTGCCTTGAGCCGCCCCTTCGACATGCGCCCGGTGCGCCGGCGGCCCGGCCCCATGTCCTCCGCGCAGGCAACCCGACGGCAGGCTAGTCCTGCGGGCTGAATTCATCCTTGCCCACGCCGCAGACCGGGCATACCCAGTCGTCGGGTAGGTCCTCGAACGCCGTCCCCGGTGCGACCCCCGAGTCCGGGTCGCCCTTTTCGGGGTCGTATATGTACCCGCAGACCTGGCACACGTACTTCTTCATTCCGCTGCCCTCCGCGGCCGGGCCGGCCTTCCCGGCCCCGCCGGCTCGCACGTCCTGCTTGATGTAGGTTGCGGCTCTCTCGGGTGTCCTACCTTTCTTCACCCGGTGATAGTAGGCGTATGTCATGGGCTCGCCCTCGGCGAGCACCCCGCAGTCGACGACCTTGCCGATGAAGACGGTGTGGGAGCCGACGTCGATGGAGTCGATCACCTGGGCCTCCAGGAAGCTCAGGGTGTAGTCGAGGACGATCGGCGCGCCGGTGACCTGTCCCTTCCTGAAGGTGCACTTCTCGAACTTGTCCGTGTCCCGGCCCGACTTGAAGCCGAAGAGGCCTATGAAAGTCATGGGCGCGTCGGTCGAGAGAACGGATACCGTGAATGCGCCGCTCTTCTTGATGTACTCCCAGGTCAGGTTCTCCTTGTTGATGCTGACGGCGACGGTCGGGGGTTCCGGTGTTATCTGGAAGACCGTGTTGGCGATCTGCCCGTTGGGCTTGCCGTCCTTTGTCGAGCTCACCACGTAGAGCCCGTAGCTCACCATGTGGAACGCGGCGATGTCCATCTGCACCTCCTCGGCCGTGCGGCTCCATAACGCTTCTCGAGAGAGCGTAGCACGCCCGGGTCGATATGGGTAGGGATTTTCCAGCGGCGGTCTCGACCCGCTCCTAGTCCAGAGGACTCTTGATCTCCACGTTCCCGGTTTCGACCAGCCTCTTGTATATGGACGTCGTCTCCGTTCGCGCGTGGCCGAGCAGGCGCTGCACGTGCTTTATGTCTATGCCCTTCTCCAGAAGGTGCACGGCGAAGGAGTGGCGGAGCGAGTTGCAGCTCGCTCTCTTCTCGATGCCGGCCTTCTTGAGCGCGTGTTTGAAGGCCTTCTGCACTGCACGCGGGGTCATGTGCCCGCCGTCCATCCCCGGGAACACATAGTCGTCGGGGTCGCGGTCCGAGATGAAGGCGTGGAGCATCGGAGCGACTTTCTCGGACATCATGGTCTCCCTGGGGGCCTTTCTCTTCCTGACGCCCGAGTTGCCGCCGCGGATGCTGAGCATCTGATTCTCGATGTCGACGTCGCGCACCCTGAGAGCGAGCAGCTCATCGAGCTTGAGGCCCGACGAGTACATCAGCTGAAAGATCAGGCGATGGCTCACGTTGCGCGTGACGGTCGAGATCCTCTGGATCTCTTCCCTCGTCAGGATTACGGGCAGGGTCCGGCGGCCGCGGCTGATTTCGACCGTCAAGACGAGGGGCTCGTCGGCGATGATCTTGTGGTAGAGCTTGATGGCGCTCACGGCTATACCGACCGAGGATCGGGATGTCTCTCCACTGACGGAGCTCTCGACGATGTCTGCGAGGTAAGCGTTGGCGTCCTCGGACGTCACCGAGGAAGGATCCGGTACGCGCCTGAGGTAAGCACCTACAGCGGTGGCGTAGACATCGGCCGTGCGGGAGCTGTAGCCCCTTGAAGCGAGTTCCTCTTTGAACCTGGTGATGAGGGCCTCCACGCCGGGGGTGCCTTTGCGAGATGGCATGCCGTTGCTCCTTTCTGAATGCATGTTTCTGCACTTCAGCATGCTGTATGCGGATAATCAATATAACTTACTCATGCGTGGAAAGTTTGTCAACTGCATTCGGTGCAATTTCCTGCACACACAGGCCCGCTACCTCATGCCGTCGAGGAGGGCCCTGGCCCGGGCGTCGCCCGGGTCGATCCGGAGGGCTTCCTCGACCTCTTCGCGGGCCTTGTCCCGTTTGCCCTGCGCGACGTAGAGCCGCGCGAGGTCCAGCCGGGCCGGGATATAGGCGGGCTCGACTTCGATCGCCTTCCTGAAGTACTTCTCGGCCTGCTTCTCCTCGCCCATCTTCCGGCACACCACGCCGAGGTTGGTGTAAACCAGCGGAAGGTCGCCCTCGTACCGGGCCGCCTCCTCGAGAATCCGCCGCGCCCCGGCCAGGTCGCCTCCTGCGGCCTGCACCGCCGCCATGCTGACGCGCGCGGGGTTGAAGGCCGGCACGCTGAGGAGCGCCTGCCTGTATGCGTCGAGCGCCTTGGCCGTATCGCCCTCGACGCGATATGCATTTCCCAGGAGGAACCAGGCCTGGGCGCTTCTCGGGTTGATGTCGAGCGCGGTCTCCAGCTCCTGTTTCGCCTCGACCACCCTTCCGGCCTTGAGGTACGCGTTGCCCAGGTTGATCCGCGACTCGTCGTAGTCGCCGCGCAGCTCAACCGACTTCTTGAAGGCGCCGAGCGCCCTGGCGTCGAGCCCCTTCTTGTCGTATACGACGCCCAGATTGAAATACGCCTCGGCGTTGTTCGGATCCTTGGCCGTGACGTAGGTCGCCAGCTGTTCGGCCTCGTCGAGCCTTCCCGTATTGATGTAGCAGAGCGTCAGTATGTTATGTGCGGCGTAGAACGTCGGCCGGGCGGCCATGGCGCGCCGGGCCGTCTCTTCGGCTGCCCGGAGGTCGCCTTTCTGCAGCAGGGCGTTGGCTATCGCCGTGATGATCTCCGCATTGTCAGGCTGCTTCTCGAGGATGGTCTCCCAGATGTCGATAGCCTTGTCGAACTCGCCCTTGGCGAAGTAGGAGCCCGCGAGCTTGGTGTAGTCGGTGGCCTCCGGGGCCTCGCCGCCGCTTATGTAGCCCAGCGCCTGGAGCCGTTTGAGTATCGCGTCCTCCTCGCCGCGCCTCCGGACGACTGCCGCGGAAGCCCTCCTCCTGCCGTAGGTCGCGACCCGTCCGACCTCCCCGGATGCAGCGAGCCACTCCTCGTCGAGGGCTTCCGTGAGCACCCTGCCCGGCATGTCGTCGGCGACGGGGAGGCCGAGGAGGCGGAGCACGGTGGGGCATACGTCCCGCACGGTCGCGCCCTGTATCGCCGCCCCCGGTTTGACGTGGTTGCCGTAAAGGGCGACGGCGCCGACCATGCGATGCCATTTGACTGCCTGTCCTCCGCCGATCGCCGACGGCCCGCTCGGGCGGAGGGTTCCGTGCTTGAACCCGTGGTCGGAGACGACGATGAGGGTAGTGCCTTCGTCGATCCGGTCCAGCCACAGTCCGATCAGGCTGTCGGTGTGGCTGTAGGCCGCCGCAATCGCCGCGCCGTACTTGCGGGCATCCTCGTCGGCGACGTCGCGCGTGTGCGGCGGCATGTGTTTGATGAACAGGTGGCAGACGGCGTCGACCATGTCGAGGTAGACGGCGAGGATGTCGGGCCTGTGCTTCTCATATGTATAGGCTGCGATGTTCTCGTACGTGGTGTTGGACGCTATTATGTGTGCCAGATTGACCACGGGATCGAGGGGATCGAACGCGGTCGAGCCGCGGGGCATCTCGTCGGGCTCGATCCTGATATAGCGCCTCAGGGTCTCGAAACGGATATCGTCCGCGGTGAGTATGTGCGGCCTCACCTCGTCGATGAGCCCGGCGGGATACGTGAGGCCGCTCATGTCCCCGCCCCCGCCGCGCGCCGGTTCCCCGCCCTTTCTCCACCTCGGGTCGAAGGCGTGGAAGACTATGCGGTCGGAGACCAGGAAGCCTCGCACCGGTTCGGCGGGATAGGTGCCCAGCCAACCGATGAACCCCGAGCTCAGGCCGTAGCGCGTGGCGATGTTCCATATGGCCGGCACCTTGCGCATGCCGCTCGTGATGGGAACGCTCTCGCCCGTCCGGGGGTCGGTCTGGAGGAAGTCGATTATGCCGTGCACTTCGGGCTCGACGCCGGTCGCCATGGTCGTCCATATCATCGGCGAGACCGGCGGTTCCATGGAGAGCAGGTCGCCGCTCGCCCCTTCGGCCCTCAGGCGGTCGACGCCGGACATCGGTATGTTGCGACGCACCTCTTCGTAGATCTCCCAGTCGAAGGCGTCGATTCCCAGTATGACGACCCTGGAGCCGTGCTTGCGGGCAAGCTCGGCCGTTCGCCGGTCCTCCTCGCTCGTCGCCGCCTCCAGCGAGGCGACTTCCAACGAGTGGAGAGTGATGCCGTAGGTCTCGAGCGCGGGCCGGAGGCGGGCGAGAAGATCATCCGCGAGGTCCTCCCCCGCCGCGCCGCCGGACTCGGCCAGCGTATCCTCCACGAGCGGCAGCAGCAGCTTGTCCGCGTAGTCGCCGGCGTAGGA
>JALGWA010000034.1 GCA_025774425.1 bacterium | reverse complement strand
TCAAATCACTTGAGGCGCGGGAACACGAGCCGGGCCGCGCCGATCAACGCCGCATCGTCGCCGAGGGTCGCGCGCTTGACTCTCAGGAAGCGGGCGAGTTGCGGGAACAGTATGCCCCTCGCCTCCCGGACGGCCGGCCCGAGGAGCACACGGCCGGCCCTGCTCACCCCTCCCCCGACGATGATGACCTCGGGATTGAGCAGATTGAAGATGTTCGCGATGCCCATGCCGAGACCGCGGGCGGCGTAGCCCACTGCGGCGACGGCCGCCTTGTCGCCCCGGCGCGCCAGGCCGGTGATCTGCCTGGCCGTCACCCTGCCGGCGGGTGCAGCGCGGCCCTTCGCCCGCTTCAACCTGCGATACTCCTTGACGATTGCCGTGGCGGACGCGAAGGCCTCGAGACAGCCCCGGTTGCCGCAACTGCACCGCGGCCCGCCGGCCATGACTATCGTATGGCCCACCTCGCCCGCCGTCCCCGCAGCACCCCTCCATATCCGCCCGTCCATGACGACACCGCCCCCGACACCCGTGCCGAGCGTGAACATGAAGAGGCTTCGGGCTCCCCGGCCCGCGCCCTTCCAGTGCTCACCGACGGCCGCGCAATTGGCGTCGTTCTCGACGAAGACCGGCACACCCAGGCGCCTCTCGAGATAGGGACCCGCGCCGATGTTCTTGAATCCCCCGACGTTGGGAGCGAAGTATATGAGGCCGCGGGACGAGTCCGTACAGCCGGCGAATCCGAGGCCGACGGCCCTCGGCCGGCCCAGGGCCGCGGCTTCAGCCATGAAGCCGTCGATGGCGCCGGCGAGGTCGCCGAGCAGGTCGGACTTGCGGCGATAGGTCCCCATCTTCGCCGACGCCCTCAGCACAATCCGCCCGCGGGAGTCGACCGCTCCAAACCTCAGGTTGGTCCCCCCGAGATCAACAGCCAGGACTATGTCTCTTTTCATCTAGCCTTCCTTTTCTTCGATCCGCACCCGTTTGATCGTGTTCCCCCTGACTTCCACCACGCGGAACCTGAAGTCGCCGTACTCTATCACCTCACCGGCCTGGGGTATGCGGCCGCTGACGTGAAGCAGCAGGCCGGCGAGCGTGTCGCCGGCGCCCTCGGGGATCTCGAGGCCGAGCTCCTCTCCGACGAGCGAGACGGGCACGCGGCCGGCGACGATGGCGCCGGGCTCCAGTTTCGTCACCCGGCCGCCGTCGTACTCGTCGCTGATCTCTCCCAGGATCTCCTCGATCGCGTCTTCAAATGTGACGATGCCGATCGATCGCCCGTACTCGTCGGTGACCACCGAGAGATGCCTCCGGTCGTCGCGCATCTCGATGATCGCCTGCCGGACGGTCTGTGTCTCGGGAATGAAGTGCGCGCTCCGCGCGAACACCCTGATCCTCGAGTTCTCGGGGACACCGAGAAGATCCTTCACGTGCAGCACACCCGTGATGTTCTCGCAGCGGCCCTTGTAGACGGGGTATCTCGAGTGGCCGCTCCGCGACATCTCCTCAAGGGCCTCCCTCACGGTGATCCCCTCCTCGATGCAGTCGGCCTCGCCGATGGGCACCATGACCGCCGTGACCTTCATCCTCGACAGGTCGAGCACGCGGTAGGCGTAAGTGTGGCTCGGCAGGCTCCCGGCGTCGCCGGCGATTTCCTTGACGAGCGCCCTTATCTCCTCCCTGGTGACGGCGCCGGCGCGTTCCACCCGGCCCGGCCGGCCGACGAACAGCGACGCGACCGAAGACGTCACCACGGCGATCGGGTAGAGTATGTAGTACGCCGCCGCCAGCACCGGCGCGATGAAGGTGAGGAAGCCCTCCGGGTTGTTCCGCGCCGTGGCCTTGGGCATTATCTCGCCGAAGAGCAGGATGAAGGCCGTCACGCCGACCGTCGAAGCGGGCACGGCGTACGGGCCGAGCCGGCTGGCCAGCAAGGCGGTCGCCAGGGCCGAGGCCAGCACCACACACACATTCGTGCCGACGAGGGTGACGCTCAGCAGAGTGCTGGGATCGGCCAGCAGCCGCCGGGCGAGCCGGGCGCGCCGCGAGCCGGAGGCCGCCATCGCCGATATCCGGAACCTGTCGCTCGACACGAAGGCGGTTTCGCTCCCAGAGAAGAAGCCCACACCGACTATGGCGGCTGCGATCGCGGCTATGTTGCCTATCAGGCCGACCATTCTCTACCTCTTCCCCGCTTCGATCAACTTGATCCGGCGGGCGTCCGCATCGAGGATTCTGAACCTGATGCCCTCGATGACGAACTCCTCGCCCGCCTCGGGTATCCTGCCCGTCCTGTTCAGGATGAACCCCCCGACGGTCTCGGCGTTGGTGTCGGAAAGCGACGAGCCGACAAGAGCGTTGAAGTAGTCCAGCTCCATGCGCGCCGGCACTTCGTAAGTCGATCTCGCCTTCTTCATGTACTTGTTCCTCGACCTCGCGCCCGGCTGCTCTCCCACGATCTCCTCGATGATGTCGTCGAGCGTGACTATTCCGGAGAAACCGCCGTACTCGTCGACGACCACCGCGAAGTGGACCGCGCCCCCGGCGAACTCGTCGAGCAGGTCGACTAGCGACTTGGACTCCGGAACGAACACCGGCCGGCGCGCGATGTCGCTGAGGTTGAGGTTCTCGCTGTACTGCTTCCGGAGAAGGTCCTTGACGTAGACCACGCCCCTTATGCTGTCCCGGTTGCCGGTCTCGAACACGGGCACCCTGGAGAATCCAGCCGCCTTCAGCGGGCCGACGGCGTCGGCGACCGGCGTCGCGGCGTCGAGCATGAAGACCTCGGTCCGCGGCGTCATGATGTTCTGCACGGACTGGTGTTCGATCTTGAGGAAGCCCGCCAGCATCCTGCGTTCGAGCCCGTCGAGCACGCCCTCCGAGTGACCCGCCGCCACCGCCTCCTCGACATGGGCGTGGCGCCGCTCCGGCACGGCGGCGCCGGGAAGATTGGCCTTAGCGGCGAGATTCGAGAGGCCCGTGAAGAGTGCGCGGAGCGGCGACATGACGCGCACGGCCGCCGAGATCAGCGCGGACGTCCTCAGCGCCGTCTCGAGCGGCCTGTTCACGGCGTAGGTCTTGGGGACGATCTCCCCGAAGACGAGGATGAGCGCGCTCATCACGGCGACGCTGATGCCGACCACGCCGCGTCCGACCAAGCGGCCGACGATACTGGTCCCGACGGAAGAGGCGGCGACGTTGACCAGCGTGTTTCCCACGAGTATGGTTACGAGAAGCCTAACGGGATCCGACAGGAGAGAGGCGACGCCGATCGAGCGGCGCGAAGGCCGGCGCTCGAGCTTTCTCGTCTCGAAGGGCTTGAGCGAGAACAGGGCGGTCTCGGAGCCGGAAAACAGGCCCGAGAAAACCAAGAGCACCGCAAGCACGGCTGTTTGTAGCAGTAAGGTGGTCACCTGGGCCCGGAATCGGCCGCCTCCGGCGCCGGCTGCGCGACGGGCAGCAGCACGTGGAAGCGGGTTCCCTTTCCCTCCTCGCTCTCGAATGACAGTCTTCCGCCGTGATCGGCGGCGATCCTCCTGGCGATCACCAGGCCCATGCCCGAACCTTCGCTCTTCGTCGTGAAGAACGGAGAGAAGATGCGCCGGCGCACTTCTTCGGGCATGCCGCAACCTGTATCTTCCGCCGTCAGCTTGAGCATCCCGCCCTCGACCTCGGTCCTCACGGTGAGCCTGCCGCCGTCGGGCATCGCCTCGACCGCGTTGTGGAATATGTTGAGCAGCATCTGCCGGAGTTCGACCACGCTCCCCGATACGACCACGTCACCGTGGCCGGGCAGGAAAGAGACCTCGACGCCCGCCTCGGCGGTCAGGCCGGCCAGCAGGTCCAGCGCCTCCTCGACGACGCATCCGATGTCCACGGGCCCGGTCTCGGGGCCCACGCCGCCCGCCGACTTGACCATGTGCCTGAGGTAGTCCTCGACCCGGACGGTTTCCTCGGCGATCCTCTCGAGCGTGTCCCTGACTTCGTGTCCCCCGGGAAGCCGCGCGGCGGCGGCCCTCGCCATGAGACCGATCGAGACCAGCGGGGTCTTGACGTCGTGCACGAAGCTCGAAGCCAGGCCGCCGGCGGCGACGAGGCGCTCCGCCCTGAGGAGCTGGAGCTGGTCCTGCATCAGCTGCCTGTGGGCGTCCTCGAGCTGGCTCAACCTCTCCTGGAGGCTGGTGTGCAGGGAAGCGTTGAGTATTGCGAGCGCCGCCTGGCTGGCGAGAGCCTCCAGGAGCCTCATGTCCTCCCGCGAGACGGCGCGCCGCGTGACGAAGTTGTCGGCGACTATGGCGCCGAGCTTTCTCCCCTTGGCGATGAGCGGCGCCACCACGAAGGTGTCGCTGCCTATGACCTCCGCGACCCCGCGCGCCCCGGGAACCTCGCGGGCGTCTTCCACCGCACACGGGGCGCGATCCTCCAGACAGCGGGCGACGATGTCGGACGCGGGATCGTAGACGAGACGGATCCTCCGGGCGAGTTCGACGATGCCCTCCGGCTCACCGGCGCCGGCCCCGCTCGGGCCGGCGAGGATCTCGCTGAAGCTTCTCGCTTCCTCCCTCATCGCGCCCCATATCGCCTGTGCCTCGTCCGCCCGCGACGGGCCCACGGCCATCCGCCCCTCGAGCATCCGCTGCTCCTCGTCCAGCATTATGAGGAAGGCGCGGTTGAAGCCGAGCCCGTCGCCGGCCGTAACCGCGGTCAGTATGACCGTGAGGAGCGCCTCCAGCTCCATCGTGCTCTGCAGCGCCCGGCCGACCTCGCCGAGGAGCGTGACCTCGGCTGACTTCGTCCTTATCTCTCTCTTGAGGGCCTCGGCGCCGGAGAGCAGCTCGGCGCATTCACCGAGCAGGCGCTCCATCGTCTCCAGCACGGCGCCGTCCGATGCCCGCTTGCCCGCGGCGCGGGCGCGGTGGGACTCGAACACGGGACAGGTCGCACACTTGGCCGAGAGCCGCTCGGCGAGGCAGGTCGGGCCGTCGAAGCAGCGCGTCCCGGGCAGCAGCCAGCACGGCGCGTTTTCCGCGTCATGCGCCTCGCAGTCCGGGCGCCCGCAGGCCAACTCCTCCCAGCAACGCACCGGGCCGCGACTGTGGGGTTCCTTCAACTCCGCCCTCCGTGGCCGGCTACTCGACGAGCGCCTCCCGGAAGACATCGTCCAGGCTGTCGACGAAGACGAAGGTGATGTCCTTCTTGACGATGTCGGGGACCTCGCTGAGGTCCTTCTCGTTCTTCCTCGGGAGGATGACCGTCTTGATGCCGGCCCGCTTCGCAGCCAGTATCTTCTCCTTGACCCCGCCGACCGGGAGGACCTTTCCCTGGAGGGTGATCTCCCCCGTCATGGCGACGTCCGACCGGACGGGCTTGCCCCTCAGCAGCGAGACCATGCTCGTCGCTATGGTCACTCCGGCGGAAGGGCCGTCCTTGGGCACGCCGCCGTGGGGCACGTGGACATGGATGTCGTTCTTCTCGTAGAAGTCCGGCGGCACCCCGAGGGCCTCCGCGTTCGACCTCACGTAAGTCAGGGCGGCCTGGGCCGACTCCTGCATGACGTCCCCGAGGTGACCGGTGAGCGTCAGCGTCTTGCCGCCCTTCATCATGCTAGTCTCCACGAAGATGATGTCGCCGCCGGCCTCGGTCCAGGCGACTCCCGTCGCGACGCCCGGAGCCATGGTGCGCTCGGCGACGTCCCTGAAGAATTTCTCCGGTCCGAGGAAGCCGGATACGACGTCGCGGGTCACTGTCGTCTTCTTGTCGTCGCCCTCGGCGACCTTGCGCGCGACCTTCCTGCAGATGTTGGCGATCTCCCGCTCGAAGTTGCGCAGACCGGCCTCGCGCGTGTACTCGGCGATGATCAGCCGGAGCGCGTCGTCGGTGAACTCGACGTTGTCCACGGTGAGCCCGTGGCTGTCCAGCTGGCGCGGTATGAGGAATCGTTTCGAAATCTCGACCTTTTCCTCGTCGGTGTAGCCCGGCAGCTCTATGACCTCCATGCGGTCCAGAAGAGCGGGTGGAATGGTGTGGAGGACGTTTCCGGTGGCGATGAACATCACGCGCGACAGATCGAACGGCACCTCGAGATAGTGGTCGGAGAAGTTCGCGTTCTGCTCGGGATCGAGCACCTCGAGCAGAGCGGCCGACGGGTCGCCCCGGAAGTCGACGCCCAGCTTGTCCACCTCGTCCAGCATGAAAAGCGGGTTGTTGGACCCGGCCTGCCTTATGCCCTGCAGTATCCTGCCCGGCAGGGCGCCGACGTAGGTCCGCCTGTGTCCCCTGATCTCGGCCTCGTCGCGCACGCCGCCCAGGGAGATCCTCGTGAACTTCCTCCCGAGGGCTCTCGCTATCGACTTCCCCAGCGAGGTCTTTCCCACGCCGGGGGGGCCGACGAAGCACAGTATGGGGCCCTTGGTGTCCTTCTTGAGCTTCCTCACCGCGAGGAACTCGAGTATGCGTTCCTTGACCTTCTCGAGATCGTAGTGGTCTTCGTCGAGTATCTTCTTGGCCTTGGCCACGTCCAGCACGTCCTCGGTGCTCACCGACCAGGGCAGTGAAATGAGCCAGTCCAGGTACGTCCTCGAGACCGAGTACTCCGCCGCCTGCGGCGGCATCCGCCCGAGCCGTTCGATTTCCTTCTCGGCGGCCTCCTGGGCGCGCTCGCTCATCTTGGCGGCCTTGACCTTCTCCCTCAGCTCCTCGATTTCCATCATGCGCTCGTCGCCTTCGCCGAGCTCGCGCCTTATGGCCTTGAGCTGTTCCCGCAGGTAGTACTCCCGCTGCGTCTTGTCGAGCTCGCTCTTGACGTCGGACTGTATCTTGCTGCCGAGTTCGAGCACCTGAAGCTCGCGGTTCAGGTAGTTGATCAGCCTTTCGAGCTTGGTCTTGGTGTCGAAGGTCTCCAGGATCTCCTGCTTCTCCGCGGTCGTAAGGTTGATATTGGACGCGATCAGATCGGCCGCCCTCGTCGGATTGTCGATGTTCATGACGGCGACCTGGAGTTCGTCGGGCAGATGCGGCGAGAGCCCCACTATCTTGTTGAACACCGCCGAGGCGTTCCTGAGGAGGGCCTGGACCTCGACGCTGTCGTCGATCACCTCGGGAATCTCTATGATGCTCGCCTTGAGGTAGGGCTCCTCCTGGATGAACTTCTTGATCTTGATGCGGGCTATCCCCTGCACGAGGAGGCGCGTGCTGCCGTCGGGGAACTTGAGCATCTTGAGTATGGTCGCCGCCGTTCCCACCTGATAGAGATCCCCCGGCGTCGGCTCCTCTATGTCCGGCCGCACCTGCGTCGCCAGCCCTATCGTGCGGTCTCCGTTGGCGGCCTCGTCGACGAGCCGGAGGGACCTCGGCCTGCCGATGACGAGCGGCGCTATCATGTATGGGAATATGACCGTGTCCCTCAGGGGTATTATGCCGAGTTCGCCGGAAAGCTTGGGGAGCTGGGGCGAGCCCTGGTCGACGACGACGCTGGGATGGCCGCTCGACTTGGCGGCGCGGGAGTCGGCCGACGCCTTGCTGCTCCGCGCCGGCCTCTTGGGGGCCTTCCCCGCGGTCTTCCGCGAGGTCTTCGCAGGTGTCTTCGCCGACTTCTTCGCCGGCCTCTTGGCGCTCCTGGCGGCGGCCTTCCGCCCGGCCTTGGCCCTCTTGCGCTTGCCGCTCTTCACCTGTTTGGTCGCTGTCTTCTTAGCGCCGGGCAATCCACTCACCTATCCCTTTACGACGCACATGGGGCGAAGTCTCGCCACCCTCTTCGATATACCTGCATTGTGAACTACATCGACGACTCTGTCGATATCCTTATACGCGTCCGGGGCCTCTTCCGCAATCGTCTTTTTGCCGGTGGCCATCACCAGTATTCCCTTCTTCTTGAGATCGGCGATCAGACGGGAGGCGTCCGTGAGCCGCCTCGACCGGCTCCTGCTCCGGACCCTGCCGGCGTCGTGGCAGGTGCTGCCGAAGGTCTCCTCCATCGCCCGCTCGGTTCCCACGAGGACGTACGATGCCGTGCCCATGTCGCCGGGGATGAGCACGGGCTGACCGACCGCCCTGTAGGCTTCCGGCACGTCGGGATGCCCGGGCGGGAAGGCCCGCGTCGCTCCCTTCCTGTGGACGCAAACCTTCTTCTTCTCACCGTCGACCTCGTGCGTCTCCAGCTTGGCGATGTTGTGGCAGACATCGTAGACGAGCCTCATGTCGAGGGCCGCGGGAGAAGCGCCGAGCGCTTTCTCGAAGGCGAGGCGCGTCCAGTGCATGAGGCACTGGCGATTGGCCCAGGCGTAGTTGGCCGCGCAGGCCATCGCCGCGAAGTAGGCTTCGCCTTCGGGGGACTTGAGGGGGGCGCTCGCGAGCTGCCGGTCGGGAATCCTTATGTTGTACTTCCGGACGGCCTTGCCCATCTGGCGGATGTAGTCGTCGCAGACCTGATAGCCCAGGCCGCGCGAGCCAGAGTGGAGCATCACGCACACATTCCCCTCGACCAGGCCGAAGGCGTCGGCCGCCGGGCCGTCGTAGATCC
>JALGWA010000033.1 GCA_025774425.1 bacterium | reverse complement strand
GCCGGGAGATTCACTCTGCGGGTGTTGGTTCCCACGGCCTACTGCGGCATAGGCGGCGTTATCTATCACCTGGTCGCCGGTGACCTCAGCGGCAGTCTCGGCGAGATCTCGAGGGGTGGTGTGGTCGGGCTCGTGTGGGGACTCTGCCTGGGATTCGCCGTCGGGCTCGGGCTGTCCGTCGGGAGAGAGGTGTTGAATTGGGCGGCAGGAAGGCCGTAATAGTCGGCACCTCCGGGTATTCCTTCGATGACTGGATCGGCACCTTCTACCCGGATGGCATAAGAAAAGGAGACATGCTCCGGGAGTACTGCAAGCACTTCCCCTGCGTGGAAGTGAACGCGACCTACTACCGCATCCCGGGCCCCGCGACCTTCAAGGGCATGGAGGCCAAGACCCCGCCCGGTTTCGAGTTCATCGTCAAGGCCAACCGGGAAATGACCCACGGCAAGTCGCGGGACCCGGTCCTGTACAGGACCTTCATGGAGGCGCTCGAGCCCATCAGGGAGGCCGGCAAGTTCTCGGGTGTCATCGCCCAGTTCCCATGGGGGTTCAAGTACACCACCGAGAACCGCCGCCATCTGGAGTTTCTCGGGGAGCAGTTCAGGGACTGCCCGCTCTTCATCGAGTTCCGCAACTCGGAGTGGATAAGGGAGAGTGTTTTCGAGGGGCTGGAGGCCCACGGCATAGGCTACTGCGCCGTAGATGAACCGCGCCTCAAGGGGCTCGTACCGCCGGTCGCGCGCGTGACCACCGACATCGGCTATGTCAGGTTGCACGGGAGGAACGCCGAGAACTGGTGGGCGAGGGGGCGCTCCGCCGGTGACAGGTACGACTATCTCTACAGCGAGGACGAACTCAGGGAGTGGGTGGCCAAGATCCAGGCCATGTCGGAGAGAGCCGCCAGGACGTTCGTCTTCTTCAACAACTGTCACGCCGGGCAGGCGGCGCGCAACGCCAAGTTGATGCAGGAGCTTCTGGGCCTGGGCGCATGACCCACCGGCCCTTCCAGCGGGTCGGCGGCCGGGGCGCGCCGCGGCATCTCCGGGATTGACACCCCGTTGTGTCTTGAGTCTGACAGTTGAGATTGTCGGTGCGGCACAGGCCCCGGCCGCAAGTACCTCTGCACACGCCGCGCATTCGGGCCGGGCGGATGCCCCGTACCTGTACTATACCCGGAGATCCGGCTTTCGAAAAGGTGCCGCGCCGAATGAAAGCGGTGGGGAGATGGTGAAACGGCCGGGAGCCGTACGACTCCCGACCGGATGGATAATCGCTACTTCAGATCAACCACACGCTACGGACAACCGTGGAGATAGTGCGCAGCGAACAATGCGAAGTCGGACAGACCGACCGATCCGTTGCAGTCGTAGTCCGCGCATGGGTCCGTCGTGAGGTAAAGACCGGCGAACATCGCGAAGTCCGCAAGGTCAACTTCGCAGTCACCGTCGATGTCCGGACTCGCGACCAAGATCTGAGTGCATGGGTTGAACACCACGCCTTCACAGGTCGCGCCGAACTGGACGTTGCCGCAACCGCCGAAATCGGTGAAATCAAAGAACGCCTGGCCGTTGGCATCGGTCACGTCGGTCTGAAGAGACTCACCCGGGCACCAGCAGAAATCGCCGCTCACTTCTATTGCATAGCAGTCGACCGTCTTGCCGGCCAAGGGATCGCCGTAAACGTTTCTCACCGTCACAGTAACGTGAATGCTGTCGATGTCGCTTGCCGGGCAGACGACTGCAGAGTTCGGGACGCAGCTTGACGGGCCGCGTACTTCACACTCGACGGTGGAAGTGCTCGCGGACGGCACACTGGCCGAAGCGGACACGGCGAACGACAAAACAATGATTATCGCCGCTACCAGAATCTTCATCTTCCTCAACCTCCTGCTTACGCGGTCCAAAGTCAAAGGAACTGCTCGACTGCACCTCCTTCCCTGAGACGGCGGAATCCCCGTAATAGATTTCCAAACTTCACTCTATAGCATACCACACCGGCTCCAGCGTTGTCAAGGAACTCATATGATATAACGTAATTGCGCAGGCCTGACTTGAGCTATATTCCGTAGACGGCCGCCGGGTCGATGTTGACCCTCGTCGGGGTGCATGCTAGCATGTGCAGCATGTTTGGGAAAGTGGTTTCCATCCTTTCCGCAGAAGCGTCTGGCGACAGGGCTTTCGAGAGCGTGTCTTCCATAGCCCGCTTCCATCGCATCCAGGCGAGCCCGGGTTTCCGCGAAGCGGCCTGCTATTCGGCCGACGTCATGCAGAGGTCCTCGGACAGGGTGGGGATCATCCACTACCCCGCCGAGGACGGGGCCAGGTTCTGGCACTTCCCGTCGTTCGAGGAGTGGAGCGGCAGGCGCGGAATACTCAAGGTCACCGCCCCGGACGAACTCGCGGGCAGGCTGGCCGACTTCGAGGCGTGTCCGATATCGCTGATCCAACGCAGCGCCCCCACGCCGCCGGGCGGCCTGGCGACGGACATCGTGTACGCGGGAAGCGGCGAGCGTCCGGCGGACTACGGGCGCACCCGGGGCGGGATCGCCCTGGTCGACGCCTTCGCCCCCCACATGGTGTACGACGCCGCGGTCAAGGCCGGCGTGCGCGGGATCATCATTTACAGGCAGAAGCCGGTCGCCCCGGTGAGGAGCGGCACGGGCATTCGAGGCATAAGACCGTATTGCTCGTTCTGGTGGGACGAGAGGGATCTCTTCGGCTTCGTGCTCACCCCCGAAGACGGTGAGCGCCTCGTCTCTTATCTGAGGTCCCCGGCGGCCCGCAGACGTCCCGTCAGGGCGTGGGCCATGGTCGACGGCGAGCGGTACCCGGGGACCATGGAGGTCGTCACCTCCCTCATTCCCGGGCGGGAGCAGAAGGAAGTGGTGCTGATCGCGCATCTCTGCCATCCGCAGCCGTCCGCCGGCGACAACGCTTCGGGTGTGGCGGTTGCGCTTGAGGTCCACAGGCTGCTCAGCGAGCTCATTCGATGCGGCCGCCTCCCCGAGCCGAGGTACGGCATAAGGTTCCTCCTGGTCCCGGAGATAAGCGGTACTTTCGCCTACCTGGCGCGCAGCGCCACGGCCGGAAATCTCGTCATGGGGCTCAACCTCGACATGGTCGGCCAGAAGCAGGACGTCACGGGCTCCACGCTCTGCATCGAGAGGCCGCCCATGGCCTCGGCCTGTTTCGGCCCTCATCTCCTCGCGGCCCTCGCCAGGGCGCAGTTCGGCGCGGGTGCGAACCCGGGCGGCACGGCGTTCCTGCCGCTCATAAAGTGGGCCGCCACCCCCTTCTCCGGTGGAAGCGACCACGCCATCCTGTCGGATCCCACCGTCGGGGTTCCGACCCCTATGCTGATCCAGTGGCCGGACCGGTATTACCATACGAGCGGCGACCGGCCCGAGAACATTTCGCCCGACCTTCTGGGCCGGGTCGCCGTCGTCGCCGCGGCCTTCGTCTACTTGTGCGCGCTCGCGGACGAGACGGATCTTCTCGGGATCGCGGCGCTCGCGGGAAGGGGGCTTCGCAAGGAGATCATCGACGAGTTGGCGGGTTTCGAAGGTTCGCCGGCGGCCGATTGGATAGGGCTCGGCTACAAGGCGCGCGTGTTGCGGGCGGCCGGGAGACGCGTGCTGAGGTCGGTCCGGCGGCTGGCCCCGGAATCGGCCCGCATCGGGAGGGCCGTCGCCCGGGAGGAGGCGGCGCTGTCCGATTGCCTCAAGCGCGAAGCCGCGCTGGCGCCCCGCGGGTCCGGGCGGCACGTGCGAACAGGTGCGCAGTCGCGCGCCGGGGCGCTCGATGAGGTGGAGGGGATGGTCGTCAAGCGGCTCAGCCGCGGCCCGGTGGACCCGAGGGGCCTCGCGAGGCAGCTCCCCGGTGCCAAACGCGCACGCTTCCTCCGGCGGATCGCAAAAGAGGACGGCGTGTCGATGATCGGCACGCTGGGGCTCTATTGGGCCGACGGGAGGCGGAGCATCGCCGAGATCTCACGCCTGGTGGCGGCGGAGCTCGGGCGCACGGACCCCGCCTTCCTCAAGTTCTACTTCGGTCTCCTCGAGGATGCGGGGCTCGTGGACCTCGTGTCGAGATAGGCGCGGCCGCCTACTCGTGCATCGGCTCGAAGCTTTCCTTGGGCGCGCCGCACGCCGGGCACACCCAGCCGTCGGGAAGATCCTCGAACTTGGTTCCGGGCTCGACGCCGTTGTCGGGATCGCCCTTTTCGGGATCGTAGATGTAGCCGCAGATCTTGCACTTGTACTTCATGTCGTCTCCCCTTTCCGGTTCTGCTTCCCCACCTCAGTTGAGATGTCACTCCCCTCGAAAAGATTCTACCACCCCACCACCATGGGGTCAGAGCTCAAAATGCACAGTGCTCTGACCCCATGGCGCCCGCTTGAATGTTCTTGACAGACGGAGCCGGCGTGTGATTAGAATCGCATCGCCGGCGGTATTCCGGGCCGGCGGTCAGACTTGCTTCGAAAGACAGGTATGCGCTCAACTCCGACAGCGATCGTTCTGCTGCTTGCGGCGTGCTCCCTGCCGGCTGCCGTCGCCGCCGGGGCCGGCGTCGAGCCCCAGGCCGTTTCACAGCCCGCTCGACAACCCCTCGCGCCGCCGGGCGGCGTGCGGGCCTATGACACTGGGAACGATGCCGGGGGCAGCATAACCATCGAATGGGACCGTTCCCCGGATGACACCGGCCCCCGGGGCCGGGTCACGGGTTACGAGGTCTTCCGCTCGGAGAGCCAGAACTCCGGCTTCGAGTCCCTGATGTGCCTGCCGAGCGGGACGACGGCTTGCATCGACAACTCCGCGGTCGACGGGGTCGAGTACTACTACCGTGTGAGGGCGACGTCGCCCGATGCCCCCAGCGTGGCCGTCGGGGCCGGCCCGGTGAAGTCCAGCGGGCAGTGGTTCAACAGGGCCCGCCTCAACCTTGTGGTCATCGCCGCCATACTCGTTTTCGCGATCGTCTACTACATCATTCAGGGCGCCAAGGGCAAAGATCTCTATATAAGGAAGATCTCCGGGCTCGAGGCGGTGGACGAAGCGGTCGGCCGGGCGACCGAGATGGGAAGGCCGGTGCTGTTCATACCCGGCATCCAGGACATGGACAATGTCCAGACGGTGGCCGGGATGACCATACTCGCCAATATCGCCAAGCGGACCGCGACCTATGAGACGGCCCTCGATGTCCCTGTTTCGCGCTCGATCGTCATGAGCACGGGCAGGGAAACGGTCAAACAGGCGTATCTCGAGGCCGGCAGGCCGGATCTTTACAGCGACGATATCGTCCACTATATCACCGATGAGCAGTTCGGGTATGTGGCGGCCGTCGACGGCATCATGGTCAGACAGAAGCCGGCCGCGTGTTTCTATCTCGGCGCCTTCTTCGCCGAGTCCCTGATTCTGGCGGAAACGGGGAACTCGATAGGCGCGATACAGGTCGCGGGAACGGCGATGCCCACGCAGCTGCCTTTCTTCGTGGCTGCATGCGACTACACCTTGATCGGCGAGGAGCTGTTCGCCGCGAGCGCGTACCTCTCGAAAGACCGGATGATGATGGGCAGCCTCAAGGGCCAGGACGCCGGCAAGGCCGTCGCCATGCTCTTCATCTTGGCCGGCGTGGCCGTCGCCACGCTGGCGGCCGCGACCGGCAACGAGACGCTGGCCGGGCTCGGCGAATGGTTGAGGCAGTTCTTTGCGATCAACTAGGAGGGTTTCGTGAAGCGTTCCATACCCCTGCTTATCACCTTCCTTGTGGGTGTCGCCCTGATCGTGGCCATGTTCATTCCCCACTGGCCCTTCGATGTTCTCAACCAGAACTTCTCCGTTTTCTACGACATCATCGCCGTTTTCGCCTTCATTCTGGGCGGCGGCAACCTCCTCAAGGTCCATATCCGCAAGGTGCAGAGGAAGGGCGGGGACTGGAAGTACAGCCTGGTGACCATAATCGGGTTTTTCCTCGTGCTCGGCGCGGGGCTCTTGAAGATCGGCGTGCCCGGGGGCTGGAGCGGCGACTATCAGGCCACGGGAAGCCTGTTCAAATACCTCTACGACTCGGCCTTCCAGCCGCTTCAGGCGACCATGTTCTCGTTGCTGGCGTTCTTCGTCGCGAGCGCTTCCTACAGGGCCTTCAGGGCCAAGACCCGCGAGGCCACGATTCTGCTGGTCGCCGCGTTCATCATTCTGTTGAGGCCGACGCCGCTGGGGTACTACCTCACGTTCTGGCTGCCGGAACCGCTTCAGTTCCTGCATGTCCCGAACTTGAGTACGTGGATCCTGTCCGTCCCCAACATGGCTGGGCAGAGGGCTATAATGATCGGCATCGCACTGGGCATAGTCTCGACTTCATTGAGACTCATTCTCGGCATAGAGCGCTCGTATCTCGGGAGCGAAGGTAAGGGTTAGAAGAGTGGCTGAGGCGAACACGGGAAGTACGTGGTTTGAGAGGCTCGGGGCCCTGGACAGGCGCGTCATCTTCTTGCTCATCGCGCTGGCCGTGATCATACCCCTCGTGGTGCATTACACGACGACGATCCCGGCGAGCCGCATCGTGCTGGACCTGTACGAAGCCGTCGAGAACCTCCCGTCCGGCTCGAAAGTGCTCATAAGCTTCGATTACGGCCCGAGCACGGCCCCCGAGAACCAGCCGATGGCGACCGCGTTCACACGTCATTGCCTCGAGAAGGGCCACAAGATCTACTTGATCGCGCTGTGGGCCACCGGGCCGCGCCAGTCGCAGCAGTTGATCGACGAGGTGATCAAGGTGGAGTTCCCGGACAAGGTCTACGGCGAAGACTACATTCACCTGGGATACAAGGCCGGCAACCAGGGCTTGATCAATGCGCTCTTGTCCGATTTCAACTCCATGTATACGTCGGACCTCGCGGGGGAAGACATAGAGGGCTTCCCGATGATGGAAGGCATAGGGACGCTCAAGGATTTCGACATCATCCTCGCCATCGGTTCGGGATTCCCCGGCACCAAGGAGTGGGTGCAGTTCGCCGGCGACCCCGGGGACATCCCCGTGGGGGGCGGCACCACGGCGGTCATGGCCCCGCTTCTCTATCCCTACTATCCGAAGCAGATGCTGGGCTTCCTGGGAGGGTTGCAGGGCGCGGCCGAGTACGAGGCGGCGCTCATGAATGGATACCCCAAATACAGGACCATGACGCGCAGGGCGAGCACGACGATGGGGCCGCAGGTGACGGCCCATCTGGTGATCGTCGGGTTCATCCTCATCGGCAACCTGACCTATCTCATGGAGAGACGCAAGAAGAGGAAGTACTAGGAGGGCGGATTGGAGGATACACCGATTCTGGCATCGCCGCTGGCTCAGACGATCAGTCTCTGGATCGCCGCGCTGCTTACCCTGATGATCTTCAGCTTCCTCTACAAGGACAACCCGGCTTACAAGTTCGCGGAGCACTTGTTCGTGGGGGTTTCGGCGGCGTACTGGATGACTGTCGGATTCTGGACGACCCTGATCCCGAATCTGATGGCCAAGCTCTTCCCGTCGCGGATGGGGACCATATTCCCGGTGGCGGTCGGCAACAGGGCCGAGTATTTCTACATCGTCCCTCTCGTGTTCGGGATACTCCTCCTCACCAGGCTCTACAGCAGGCTGGCGTGGCTGTCCCGCTGGGCGATGGCCTTCATCATCGGGTTCGCCGCGGGCACCAACTTCACGCGCTACCTTCAGTCGGATTTCGTGACACAGATCCACAGCACGATGATACCTTTGTACGAGCCGACCGGTAACATCATGACGGCGGTGGGTCGGATCTTCTCCAACCTGGTCGTGGTCATCGGCGTGGTCTGCGCGCTGATATACTTCTACTTCTCCAAGCCGCACGAGGGCTCATTCGGGAAGGCCGCGAGGGTCGGCATCTGGGTGTTGATGGCGGCCTTCGGCGCATCCTTCGGTTATACGGTCATGGCGAGAGTGTCTCTTCTGACCGGCAGGATGAGTTTTCTCATTACATGGGTTCAGAGCATCTTCTAGTGTGCGGCCGGCCCCCGGCCATTCCACGACGCCCGAAGCGGGCCGCCGAACCCCTGAGATTCGCGCTCCTGCGATACGGAGGGTAAGTGAAAGGCGAGTTTGCAAGAGTCCTGACGGCTGACGGCCTCGAGCTGCAGGGGCTGTTTGTGACTCCTCCCGGCGGTCCGACCGAGGCGACCTTGATTCATACGCATGGGCTCGACGGCAACTTCTATGAGAACAGGTTCATCGATCATGTCGCGGATGCCTGTACGGCAGCGGGTTTCAACTTCATCACTTTCAACAACAGGGGCCATGATTACATATCGGATTTCATCGTCGAAGACCCCGACTCGGGTTCGCTCTCCTACAAGCAGATAGGCGGCGTCTACGAGATCTTCGACGAAAGCCCGCTCGACATATCCGCCTGGGTGGAGTTCGCGAAGTCAAGGGGCGGGAGGAAGATAGTGATCCAGGGCCACAGCCACGGCGCGCTCAAGGCGGTCTATTACTTCGCCAAAGGAGACGTCGCCGGTGTAGACGGGCTCGTTCTTCTCTCG
>JALGWA010000032.1 GCA_025774425.1 bacterium | reverse complement strand
CCCGTGGAGCGCGGTGGGTCCGCGCGCGGCGATGGGCAGGGGCCGGACCGGGTCAAGCGGGTGGAGGTGCTGCAGGACAGCATGTACATTGAGCTCGCCGGGAGGCCCGTCACTCTGAATGAGATAGAGCAGAAGATTCTGCGCGAGGAATTCGGCGACCCTCGCATCCACTTCGCCCTGGTTCCCGCTTCGCTCGGGGGACCGCGGCTGTCCGCGGACGCCTATTCCGCGGAGGAGATCGACGCGCAACTCGAGCGCGATGCCGTGCGCTTCGTGAACGACCCAGGCAAGGTGCGTGTGAACGTGACCCGGGGGCGGCTCCACGTGTCAGAGATGTTCGACTGGTACGCCGCCGACTTCGCGCTCGGAGACGGGGAGATTCCCGGGTGGCTCCGGGCGTACAGGAAGAAGACGCGCGGCTTCGTCAAGTTCATTGCCGAGCGCGTCGATGCGAACACGCGCGCGGCCATCATGAAGCGCAGCCTCAAAGTGGACTATATGGACTACGACTGGTCCCTCAACCATGGGGTCAGAGCTCAAAATGCACAATGACTGCGCAACCGTGGGGTCAGAGCTCAAAATGCACAATCACCGGGCGGGTGGGGGTCCTCCAGGGTCAGACCCGGGAGGGTCAGACCCCGTCGGCTCGCAGGGGTCAGATCCCGTCGGGTCCACGGCCCGGCGTCATGGTTCGAGCGGCCGGATGAGCCCGGCGGGGGAAGGGTGAGGATGACGGACAGAGCGAAAGTGCTCTTTCTCTGCACACACAACGCCAACCGGAGCCAGATGGCGGAAGCCTGGACGAACCATCTGATGAGCGGCGAGTTCGAGGCCTTCTCCGCCGGCACGGAGCCCTCCGCCGTCGACCCGCGCGCCGTCAAGGTGATGATGGAGGCGGGGATCGACATCTCGGACCGGAAGAGCAAGGGCGTGGAGGCTTTCCGGGGTATGGAGTTCCGTTACGTCGTGACGCTCTGCTCGGATGCCGCGGAGAACTGCCCGTACTTCCCCGCCGTGACCAAGGTGTTGCATCACGGCTTCGATGACCCGCCTTCGCTTGCGGCGCGCTGCGGCACCGAGGAGGGAAAGCTTGCAGCCTACCGCAAGGTACGCGACCGGATAAGAGCCTTCGTCGAGGCGCTGCCGCATTACCTCGGGGAGGACCGGGGCCCGGGTTGAGACCGAAGGCGCGCCCCGCCCAGGCGCGTTCGCGCTCCCGACCGGCGCTTCACCTTCCCGGCGGCCTTGTGCGCGTGCTTCCTCGCCGCCTTTCGGGGTCTGTCAGACTCACGCCGGGCGAAACGTATCCGCAGGCATTCCGTCCAAAAGACTGGGAGGGCATAGCGATGGATAGGGGGGTGGGAATGAAGACAGCGTCCCTTTGGGTGGAGGCCGTGCTGTTTCTCGCTGCGGCGGCCGCGGCGGGATCGGCCGGCCACGGCGGGTCCGCTTCGGGCCCTGTCCCGGATGGGGGTGATTCGAGATTGGAAAAGGCCACTTTCGCTGCAGGTTGTTTCTGGGGCGTCGAGGCCGCCTTCCGCGGCGTCGAAGGCGTCTTGGATACGCAGGTCGGGTACACGGGCGGTGCGAAGGAGAAGCCCACCTATCATGAGGTGTGTACGGGTGGGACCGGCCACGCCGAGGCCGTCGAGGTGACATTCGATCCCGCGGTCGTTTCCTATGACGAGTTGTTGAAGGTGTTCTGGGAGGTCCACGACCCGATGCAACTCAACAGGCAGGGGCCCGACACCGGCAGCCAGTACAGGTCGGCGATCTTCTATCACAGCGCCGAGCAGGAGGCCGAGGCACGGGCCTCGAAGGCGAGGCTGGAGGAAGCCGGCCGCCACGGGCGGCCAATCGTAACCCAAATCGTCCCGGCGACCGCGTTCTTCAGAGCGGAAGAGTATCACCAGCGGTACCTGGAGAAGCTCGGACGGAATACCTGCGGCCCGCGTCGGAGCGGGCCTTGAGGTGGTGACATGACTGCGCGGGAAGGCTGCTGGGTTCCTGCCCTGTATGGTGGAACGGGGACGCCCCTGCGCTCTTAACTCCGTTGCACCCAGTCGAAGGCCCTCGCGCCGATCGCGAAGCACACAACTCCCACGGCTATCAGTATTCCACACGGCAGGAGCATCTCCATGAAGGAGAACTGCCTCCAGACGGCGCCCTCGAGGGCGAGGATGGACCACTTGACCGGGCTCACGTGGCTCACAGTCCTCATCCAGCCCGGGAGTACGAAAAGAGGTATCATCCCGCCGCCGAACATCGACAACATTATGAGCACGGCCCAGCCGATGCCTCCCGCGGCCTGCTCCGTCTTGCCGAGAACCGAAAGCAGCATCATGATGCCCGCAAAGGCGACAGCCGAAGAGACGACCGCGAATGCCGCCATGCCGACCGAGGAAGGCCTCAGACCGAAGATGAGCCGCCCCACGATGAGGAGGACGAATGACAGCGTGACCGTGGTGGTGAAGCAGGCGAGCGCCTTGCCCGCGAGAATGGCGGTGCGGCTTATGGGGGCCGTCTGGAGCCGCATGAGGGTGCCCCGCGTGCGCTCGCTGACGAGCGAGATCCCGAAGCCCGCGGCCACTCCTATCAGGCCCCAGGCTATTCCCTGGGGGAAAGAGATTGCGTAGGCGTTTGTCGGCCAGCGCCTTTCCACGATGATCTCGGCTTGCTCCACCTCAAGCGGCGTGAATCCGCCCAAGCCGTTTCCGAAAGCGTTCGCCGTGTCCGCTTCCTGCAGGTTGTCCGTCTCGCGGAGCAAGTCGTCGAGGGCGCCGAAAAAGCCCTCGAAGCGGCTGCGCAGGCCGGGATCCATGTCATCGGCCTCGCGCACGGCCCTCTTCGCCTCGGCGATACTCTCCTGCTGCAGGGTGGTGTTTGCGAAGAAGTCCTTGAGCCTTTCGGACGCGTACTTCATCAGTATGCCTTCTATCATTCCGGCTTCGGCCCCGCGTGCGGGGTCCGCGCCGAGCTCCACCGTCGGCGGCTCGCCCCAGAAAGGATTCTCGCCGGCCTCGCCGAAGCCCCGCTTGATGACGACGAAGGCCGACTTCTTGCCTCGGCGGACCTCATCCACGGCTTCCGTCCGCGTGCCGGCGGTCACCTCGAGTTCAGGCGCCGCCTCGAGCCGCGCCAGGAACGCCCTGGAGGCGTCCGTGCCGTCTTCGTCGACCACGATGATCGGGATCGTGCCCCCGCCGTCGCCGCCTCCCCCGAATATCGTGCCGAACAGAACGGCGAGGAGCAGGGGCCAAATGAGCGAGAAGAAGAACCCGGTCTTGTCCCTCATGAGTATCCGGAGGTCCTTTGCGGCCAGTGCGAGTATCGGATTCATCAATCATCCCTCAGGTGTCGGCCGGTGAGGTTCAGGAAGACGCATTCGAGGTCGGGGCTGTCGACCCTGAAGGTCAACACCTTCCCCTCCGCATGCATCTTGACGAGTTCCCCCATCGGGTCGTCCGTCTCGATGCGCTCCTCGCCCCTCCCGCGATCGACGTGGATCACGCTTGTGCCTCCGTGCGTCCTTATCAGCTCCTCGACCTTGTCCAGCGCCAGCAGCCTGCCGTGGTCCATGATGCCCACGCGGTCACAGAGCCGCTGCGCCTCTTCCATGTAATGCGTCGTGTAGAGCACGGCCCGGCCATCGTCGCGCAGGGCCGTGATGCGCTCGAAAATGGCGTTCCGGGACTGCGGATCGACTCCCACCGTGGGCTCGTCGAGGAGGAGCAGGGGTGGTTCGTGCAACAGGGCGGCCGCCAGATTGAGGCGGCGCTTCATGCCTCCCGAGTAGGTCTTGACGCGGTCCTTCTCGCGGCCCACGAGATCGACGAACTCGAGAGCCCATGCCACGCGTTCCCTCAGGCGTTTCCCTCTGAGACCCTGCAGCGTGCCGAAGAACTTGAGATTCTCCTCGCCGGAGAGGGCGTCGTAGACGGCGAGGGCCTGCGGGGCCATCCCTATGCACGAGCGCGTGGCCGGGTCGGCGGGAAGGCCGCCGCCCCGGAGGCTTACGGAACCGCCGTCCGGCTCGATGAGTCCCGCGGCCATGTTGACCGTGGTGGTCTTGCCTGCGCCGTTCGGCCCCAGGAGACCGAAGATCTCGCCCTCGTGTATCTCGAACGTGAGGTCATCGACGGCGCGGATGGGCCCGAACGACTTGCTCAGGTTCTTGAGCTCGAGTATCGCCGCTCCAGCCAAAAGTCAGCCACCTCGTTCAGGGGATTCGCAGACGCGCGTCCGTGATTAAGGAAGTGTACACGCCGGCGCGGCCTTCGGCAAGCCAAAAGGGGCGGCCCCGCAAGAGGCGCCGCCCCCGTCGAATGCATCCGCCGCCCTGAGCGGGTGGGATGCGCAGGCCGGTGTTATCTCAGCACGACGAACTTGGTCACCCGGGTCTCGCGGCCGGCCGAGAGTCTCGCGAAGTAGATGCCCGGACGCACCTTATCGCCGCCCCAGGTCACGCTGCCCATGCCGTCGGAGGTCTCGAGGTTCACCGAGTCCAGGAGCCTGCCGGTCACGTCGAACACCTCGAGCAGCGCGTCGGCCGAGACGCCGGCGTTCGGCACGGAGTAGAGCAAGGTCGCGCTCCCGCGGACGGGGTTGGGCGTCACGCGGAGCGAAAGCGCAGCGGGGGCCGTCCCGTCGGGGTGCACTCCCGACTGCGTGTCTTCGACCCTGATCGAACCGGCGTACGGCAGGAATCCCTGACTGGTCGCCGTGACCTTGATGTCGCCGGTGTCCGACACGGTGAAGGTGAACTCGGCGTCGCCCGTCACGCCCGTCATCTCGACCTGATAGACTTCACCCTCTTTCCAGAGGCAGACCGTGGCGACGTCTATGGGCGAACCGCCGTCCATGACATTGACCGTAATCGTGTGGCTGCCCGGAAGCAGCGTGTCCGGATGAGTCACGGTCATCGTCTTGGGCGTGTCGAGCCAGATCTGCATCTCGGGGTCGCCGAACAGGTTGAGCGCGTACATCGTCCACCTGTTTGTGCCGTTGGATCCCGAGTACGGGATGCGCTCCATCTTCGCCTGAGCGTGCGCGACGCCGAGGCGGTAGTAGCCCCCGAACACCGCCGCCCAGAACTCGCGCTCGTACCAGTCGCCGGTGCCATAGCCGGGGCTCCCGCTCGCATACCAGCCGTTCCGGGAGTTGCCGATGAAGAAGCCGCCGCCGCTGTCCGCTTCGGTGAAGGACTTGGCGAAGCAGCCCGTCAAGTTGTCGAACGCGGCCGGCAGGCAGGCGAGCGTGTAGAAGATGCTGTATCTCGGCGCGTTGGTCAGCGATTCCATGTCGTTGGTCGTAAGCGTGCCCCCGTCCCCGATGGAGAGGATGGAGACGTTGCCGTGCCCGGCGTGGTTGATCAGTCCCTGGCCCGCGTTGAGGGCGGCCATGGCGGCCGCATGCGTCAGGGTGCCGTCGTCCTGGTAGAGCTTCAGTATCGGGTCGAACCTCGACGGGATGGATTCATTGTCGACCATGTTCTTGAGAACCGACATGTCGGTGTAGTCGTCCACGTATTCGGCCATGAACAGGAAGTCCAGCTGGTAGTCGGTCGGAAGCGTGCGGTAGCCCTCGTATGTCAGTATCTTCTCGACTATGAGTGCGGTCTTGATTCCGGTATTGCCCGTGCTCCGGCCGACGTACACGTCCGGGTACAGGTCGACGTCGTCCGACAGCTCGCCCCATATGCCGTCGCCGTCGAGGTCCCAGTCGCCGTCCATGTCGGCGAAGTAGAGGTCGCAGGGTATCTCGTTGTCCGCCGTGCTGACCCTGCCGTAGCATCCCCTGATGGCGGCCTTGGGCGCGGTCATGGTCATGAGCACCCATGCAGTGCTCTCATTGAGGTAGTAGTCCTTGATGCATTCCCGCATGCTCTCCTGGTTGTCCCTCGCCGGGTAGTCGACGTAGGCGTCCTGGACCGTGACGATCGCCGCCGGAATGCCCTTCCGGGTCTTCCACTCCTTGAGGGCCTCGAACTCGTCCACATGGTTCTCGTGGCACAGGATGAGATATTCGACGGCCGCGGAAGGATCCAGTGTCCCGCCGCTTCCTCCGAAGTCCTTCAGGAGGTCGCCGGGGTTCTCCACCAGGTCGCTGACGTGGGCGTTCCTCATGCGTCTGACATTGGCGGTCTCGCGCGGAACGAGGGGCTCCTCATCTGCGTCCTCGAGTTCGATCTCGAACACGATGTCCTCGTTGAATACGATCTTGCCCTCGGAGGGCACGAACTGGAGCGGGTAGAGGTCGAGCGCGAGGATCTTCCTGCCCGCGAAGCTCCCCGAGGATACGGCCCGCACGCACGAAGCCGGGTAGGGCGTATCCATGGCGTAGACGCCGGGGTCGGGCGCCACCGGTCGGCCGGGCCCGACGAACGAGAGCGCAATCTCCTCCTGGGCCGGAAGAACGAGGTATTCGCCGGCCAGTTCCCGGGCGCCCGTACTCACTACCCGCACGCCCTTCACGGACTTGCCGCGCGGAATATAGACGGCCTTTCCGATGACGGGCAGCATCGGCTTTCCCGGCTCCCTCGTGATGTCGTAGTCGTCGAGCGTCAGGACATCGTAGGTCTCGCCGAGAAGGTGTTGTTGCCCGACCCTGAGGCGGGCTTCGTCGGTGCGTACCGAGAAGGGTCCCAGAACCTCGCCCGCCGACGGCCCGGAAACGAGCAGCGTGCCGACGGCGAGAAAAAACAATGCCAAGCCGATACTGCGCATGACTGTCCTCCCTCCGTTATGCTCCAATGCGGCGCATTCTTACGACTTCTCTTATTGTATTATATCTCAATAAATCACCCTGGTCAACGTGGGCGTTTCACCATCGGCCGCCTCTCTTTTTGATTCGCTCGTGCCAGGGCGGTTTCCGCCGGAATTGGAGTCGGGGTGCGTTCCGCATGCTCCGCTTGCCAGGCCGCCCGCTTTGGGCTATCATCAACCCGTGGGGGGCGGTGAATGGTGAGATGAGATACATACTCGTCTTCGCGCTGGCTCTCGGCGCCGCGGCGGCCACGGTGTCGGGCGGGGCGGCGCGCATATTCATAGACGGCCTCTTCGGAGACTGGGACGGAGTTCCGCCGGTCTGCTCCGACGCCGCCGGCGACGGGTCCTCGGGCGATGTAGACTTCGGGCGGCTCTGGGTCGCCAACGACGAGGACCGGCTCTACATGTCGCTCGAGGTGGGCGGCGAGATCAACATCCAGGGCGGCAACCGCATCGCCGTGTTTCTGGACACCGACAACGACCCGGCGACGGGCCGGCCGTGGCACGGGATCGGGGCGGAGTTGACCTGGACCTTCGGAAGCAGGACGGGCCTCTTCGTAGTAGATGGGCACACGTTCGAGATCGGCCATGACCGCATCGGCTTCGTGGCCGCGCCGACCGTGACCGCTGCCAGGTTCGAGTTCGCCTTCGACCGGACGGCGACGCCGGTCGGGTCCTATCTGCTCTTCCAGGGCGACACCGTCCGGGTGGCGATTGCGGATCCGGACGGGGGAGACGTCCTCCCCGACGCGGACGGCGGCATAGTCTACGTGTTCGACGACGCCCCGCTCCCGCCCAGGATGCCGCCGAGCATCCGCAAGCGCGAGGAGAGCCATGTCCGATTCCTCACCTACAACGTCCTCTTCGACGGCATCTTCGAGACGGGGAGGCGCAGGTCATTCGACAGGATCTTCAGGGCGCTCGTCCCCGACATAGTCGGTTTCGAGGAGATCTACAACCACTCCGCGGAGGAGACGCGCGACCTCGTGGCCGGCTTCCTGCCGGGAGTCGAGTGGTACGGGGCCAAGGTCGATCCCGACATAATCGCAGTCAGCCGCTATCCCATAGTGGAGACCTACGCGATCGGCACCAACGGGGCCTTCCTCATCGATCTCGGCGGGGACGACGCGGGCCGGGTGCTGCTGGTGGTCGCGCACCTGCCCTGCTGCGGCAACGACGGAGGCCGCCAGGCCGAGGTCGACGCCGTCATGGCGTTCATCCGCGGTGCCAAAGCGGGAGGCGGCGTGCCGGACCTAGCGCCCGGAACACCCATCGTCATAGTCGGCGACATGAACTTCGTCGGCGACCGGCGCCAGCTCAATACGCTCCTCACCGGCGAGATAGTGAATACGGCTGTCTACGGGCCGTGGTTTCACCCGGACTGGGACGACAGCGATTTCGGGGATGCGAGGCCGCTGCACACGGACGCGCCCATGGGCTTCACCTGGGAGGACCCCGGGAGCTCGTACTGGCCGGGGAGGCTGGACTTCGTGGTATACAGCGACGCGGTCCTGGACATGGCCAACGCCTACGTGCTGTCGACGAGGGAGATGCATGAAGACACCCTGGCGACCTTCGGCCTGCTCGAGACCGACACCGCGACCGCGTCGGACCACTTGCCGGTCGTCGCCGATTTCATCGTCTCGCCCGCGAAGCCGGCCCCGCCGTCGAGGAGCTTCGTCTCTCCCAACCCGGCGCGGCGCGGCAGGACGTCGATCACCTTCGGCGTGGGGCTGAGAGGCAGGTCCAAACAGGTGACCTATTATGACGTGATGGGGAGGAGGGTGAACCAGGCGGCCGCCGGGCCTGATGACGACCTCATACTCTGGGACGGCAGGAACTCGGACGGCGATGTCGTCGCCCCGGGCATCTACATAGCGGTCGTCACGGACGGCTCCGTGACCGAGACTCTGAAAATCGTGTACCTGCGCTGAAGCCAGAATGGTATTGACAACCGCCCGGGCGTCTGATTATTTTACTTTCCG